>JAICEV010000200.1 GCA_025923975.1 Propionibacteriaceae bacterium | reverse complement strand
GATGCGCGGCGCCGGACCGTTCACCATCTGCAACGCCAGTCCCACCGCCGCCTGCGCCAAGTCCGCGCTGTGGGAGACAACGACAATCCCCACCATTGGTTTCACCCCGCAAGCTCAGCGGCAAGTGCATCGAAGAGCAGCGTCATGGAGGCTGCACCGGGGTCCATGTGTCCCGCACTACGCTCGCCCAGGTAGCTCGCCCGGCCCTTGCGGGCGACCATGGGCACAGTGGCATCCCGACCGTCGGCTGCGGCATCGCGAGCGGCCGTCACTGCGGCGGCAAGATCACCACCAGTCTTGATCACCGCTTCCATAGCTTCCAGAGCCGGCGAAAGCGCGTCGATCATCGTCTTGTCTCCAAGCCCTGCCTTGCCGCGCTCCACGACCCCAGCCCGCCCAGCATGGAGGCCAGTTGCCAGGGCAGCGGTGTCGAGTTCTGTAACCGAGCCGACCGCTCCCGCGAAGCGCAGAAAGAAGGTTCCATACAAGGGGCCGCTAGCCCCGCCCACTGACATAACAAGCGTCATGGCAACCGTCTTGAACAAGTCGTTGACTCTTGCTGGTTGCTCCCCGTCAAGCTTATCGATCACCGCTGCCATGCCGCGAGCCATATTGATGCCATGATCAGCATCGCCGATCGCTGAGTCCAGCTCGGTAAGCTCAGCTTGGTTCTTGATCACTAGCTGATGAAAACGCCGTAACCAGCCGGTCAGCTGGTCGATGGTGATTACGGCACTAGGCACTCTTCTATATTCCCCACCGAAGACCCGCCGTGTTGACCGGAGCGTCCCACAATCTGATCAACTCCTCGTCGGCACGCAGCATGGTGAGCGAGCAGCCGGCCATCTCGAGCGAGGTGATGTAGTTGCCGACGAGATTACGAGCCACCGGGATGCCCGATCTCTCGATGATCTTGGCTACCTCGCCGTACATCAGATACAGCTCAATCAGCGGCGTGCCGCCCATCCCATTCAGCATTACGATCAGCGGGCCTGAGCTGAAATCAAGATCAGCAAGAATCGGTTCCATCAGTTGCTCGGCGATCTCGCGTGCACTCGCGAGCGGCACCCGCCGCCGACCAGGCTCGCCATGAATGCCAATCCCGAGTTCCATCTCGTCCTCGGCAAGTTCGAAGGTCGGCTTCCCAGCGGCCGGCACAGTGCAGCTAGTGAGGGCCATGCCCATCGAGCGACCGGCATCGTTGATCACTCGCGCCAGCGCCGCGAGTTCTGAGAGCGGCCGACCTTCCTCGGCGGCTGCACCAACCAGCTTCTCCAGCAACACCGTCACTCCGACACCACGCCGGCCCGCCGTGTAAAGCGAGTCCTGGACGGCGACATCGTCATTGACGACGACAGTGTCGACGGTAATGCCCGTCTCTGCCGCGGCGAGTTCGGCTGCCATCTCAAAGTTCATCACGTCGCCGGTGTAGTTCTTCACAATGTGCAGCACGCCGTTGCCTGCATCTACGCCCTTGGTCGCTTCGAGCATCTGATCAGGCGTCGGGGAGGTGAAGATCTGGCCAGCACAAGCCGCGTCGAGCATGCCGAGCCCCACGTACCCCCCGTGCAACGGCTCGTGGCCAGAACCGCCGCCCGATACCAAACCGACCTTGCGCGCCTTGGGCGCGTCGCGGCGATAGATGATGCGGTTGGCATGATCAACGCGCACCTCTGGACGGGCGGCCTCGATGCCGAGCAAGGCCTCCGCAACAACATCTTGAGGGTCGTTGATGAGCTTCTTCATAGCCGCGACCCTACGACTTGTCAGCGTCGGTGGTCGCTATAGCAGCCACAGACGCTGACAAGTCCGGGTCAGGCTCAGGGGGCAGGTGGGATGTTCTGATTGGTGTGGAAGAGGTTGTGCGGGTCGTAGCGCTTCTTCACCCGAGTCAGCCGGTCATAGTTGCCGCGGTAGGACGCCTTGATCCGCTCCTGACCCTCGTCTTCCATCATCATGTTGACGTAGGCGCCTCCCGCCGATGTCGGGTGCAGCTCTTCCCAGTAGCGGCGTGCCCACTCGGTAATCTTTGGCAGATTTGCCGGCTCGGGATCGATTCCGGCCATCACACCGGCCCAGCCTCCGCCACGGTAGGCGAATGCGGTTGCATCCTCGGCGACCCGGGTCACGGCGCCGCTGATCGGGTACAGGTGCATGGCGGAAAGTGGGGTGGGGATGGCCTCGCCATACCGCCTGTGCAGCGCGATCGCCTCGTCGGTGATCTCGGTGAAGAAGTCCGCCTTCCAGTACCACTGCAGCCCTTTCGGGACCAACGCGTCGAATGCTGCCTGCAAGACCCAGTACGGCATCGGCTGCAAGCCGACCAGGAGCGGCGAGCCGAACTCGCGCACCGCGACCAAACACATCGTCACCCTTGTCGAGCGCCCCGCTGTAGCACCAGACGATGCCACATGACTTGCGTCCCCACAGCTCCTCCGGGAACGGAGGCCCTGAGGGGATCACCAGGGTTCCGATCCAGCCGCTGAGCTCTTCCGGGAGCGCGGGCAGCAATTCGCGATACCAGCGAAAGACCGCGTCGGTATCAGCTATGTCATAGAGCACTGGACCGGCGATGACAGTTCCGTGATCCCCGATTTCATGGATTGCAGACGTGAACGACGTGACGACACCGAAGTTGCCGCCGCCACCGCGGAGCGCCCAGAAGAGGTCTGGATTGAGATCATGGCTTGCGGTCAGGAAGCTGCCGTCCGCAAGGACGACATCGACAGAGACCAGGTTGTCGATGGTGAGGCCGAACCTCCGCGACGGGTAACCGGAGACTCCGCCACCGAGGGTCAGTCCGCCCACTCCAGTTGTCGAGACAAAACCCGAGGGCGTCGCCATGCCGAAGGCACCGGTGGCGTGGTCAACATCGCCCCAGGTACAGCCGCCGTCGACCCGTACGGTGTGGGCTGCGGGGTTCACGGTGGTGCTCCGCAAGCCACCGAGGTCGATGACGAGCGCGTCATCCCAGACACCAAAACCGCCTCCGTGGTGCGCACCTCCGCGGATGGCGAGCGTCATGTCATGCTCCCGCGCGAAGTTGACGCAGGCGATCACATCGGGGACGTCGGCGCACCGAACGAGGGCAGCCGGCCGCCGGTCGACCGCTCCGTTATAGACGGCCCTGGCCTCGACGTACCCCGGGTCTGATGGGAGCGTAAGAGCGCCCCGTACTCCAGCCGCGAACTCGCTCGACAGGAGATCTGTGGCTCGCGAAGGTGCTGTTGTAGTCATGCCACACGACGTTAGGAGGAGCAGCGTTCGCGCAGCGTTCGGTTCATCGCCCCAGCGAAAGAACGCTGTCCTCGACACGGGCGCCCAGTTCAGCCAGGGCCTGCTCGCAGCGTGCCTGCAGCACCCGACTGTGCTGGTTCTTCGCAAGAATGGCGGCCCGACGGAGTATGGGTACCGCCGCATCGCGGCTCAGCAGTTGTGCTCGGGCGCGCAACACCTCGGGCATCCACCACAGCTCGTCGTGCTGCTCGGCTTCTGTAAGGGCCGCGTCGAGGATGCCGCGGGCGGCGTCCGTGCGCCCCGCCTGGACCATCACGTCCGCCAGCAGGTACAGCCAGTACGGCATGCGAGCGTTCTGGCCCGCCGACCGAAGCTTGTCGATGCCCTGCTGGATGCGAACGATGCCGGCCTCACCGCCCAGCACCCAGCCGTCGACCACCACCCCCACTGGCCGTAGAAGCTGAACGAGTAACGCTCACACAGACTGATGAGTTCGTTCGCCGCCTCGGCGGCGCCGGTGCGGTCGTGAACCAGCTGGTGCGTCGTCGCCGAGTAACCCAGAGCAACTGCCAGGCTGTACGGGTGGTCTGCTGACTTCGCAATCTCGACGGCCTCCCGGCACCGCACGATGGCCTGCTCGCGGTTTCCGAGCATCCAGTGTGCGTGCGCACTCCATGCCAAGCCGTGCACCTCGGGCAGCGTGCCGATGATCAGTGAGACCGAGCCTCGGGAGAGCTCGCGGAGCGTTCGAAGTGATCGATCGCTTCCTCGAGTCGACCAAGACTGGTCAGAGACCCGGCCATCACCATATGCGCCTGACCAGCCGTCTTGGGCTCGGCCTCCGCCAGGTCAAGGGCACGAGTCGCGAGCTCGTATGCATCGGTGACGTGGCCTTGCACGAAACGCACGGCGCACAGGCCGACCAAGCAGGACATCGAGTCGCGGGGGCGGGAGAGCTTCTCGGCAAGATATGCAGACCGTTCCAGCGTCGCCTGCAGCTGTGGCGAAGAGTAGCCATGGATGGCGTTCAACGGCGGGGCCATCTCCAGCAGCACGTCGAGCTCCTCTTCGTCCCGCGCGCCCAGCCGGCTGCTGCGCGACGAGCGCCAGACAGCGGCGGAAGCAACGCACGGCCTCAGAGTTGGCGAACACGGCGGCGGCAAGCTGCGCCGCCCGTCGGTAGTAGTGCCGTGCGCGATCGGGTCGCCCACCCCGGTCGTACTGTTCGGCCAGCTGAGCAGCGACCTCATCCTCGCGCTCACCGTGCAGGATCTGGAGACTCTGCGCTATCCGACGATGCAGCAGCCACCGGTGCGGTGGCGACACCGACGCGTACGCCGTATCACGCACCAGGTCGTGGGAGAAGTCGTATCCGCTGGCCTGTTCCCTGAAGATGCCGTGCCTCCACAATTCGTCGACCGAGCGGACCACGGTATCGACGTTCAGATCGCTGGCTTCGCTGAGCAGGTCGAGAGTGAAGTCGCGGCCAACAGCGGATGCCAACCCGGCGATCTCGCGTGCCTGAGGCGATGCTGCGTCAAGCCGACGACGCAGCACCGATGAGAGGTCCGCGAGCGATGAGAGCGGGCCGCCCCGGTCCAGCTCGCTTGCGCTCCGAATGGCCTCCACGACGTACAGCGGATACCCGGCCGTTGCTGTGACGAGGAGCGAGACCTCCTCATCGCTGAGTTCCCGCTCGAGAATGAGCCTGCAAGCGCCCGTACGCCGTCCCGCCCGAGCGGCGGAAGTGGCATCTCGATCAAGGAACCGGCCGACCGCAAGGCGGGGAGCAACCGAGACACTTCAGCGTTGCCTGCCAACTCCTCGCGTCGGGCCGCTGCGGCGATCAACAACGGCCCCGCTGCTCGACTCAGCAGGAACGGCAACCACGCGGTCGTCTCATCGTCGCACCACTGCAGATCGTCCAGCACGAGGAGCGTCGGCTGGCCAACAGAGAGGATTCCCCGAGCGAGGCCCTCGAAGAATCTGTGCCTGCGCCAAGCGTCGACCATCGCCCGGGACGCAGCGATGGGTTCGGGGGGCGGCCTCTCGCGCTTCCCGCCGTAGCTGCCCTCTGCTGCACCAGGAAGGAGTCGATCTACCTCCACCCGCCAGATCTCGTCGAGGGTGGCCAGCGATCGGTGGATGCGAGGATGACGCAACCAGTCAGCAACCGGTTTTAGCGCCAGCGTCCGTGCCATCCCGAAACAGCGTGTGGTGGCCACGACAGCGCCGTCGGTACGTGCCTTCTGGGCGAGCTCAGAGATCAGCCGGCTCTTGCCGACGCCGGCATCGCCCAGCACGACCAGCAATCGAGCCCGGCCGTTGACGACGCTGTTCCAGCACTCGAGGACCTGGTCGAATTCTCGATCGCGCCCCACCAGCCTCGCGCGCCGGGCATGCCGCGCCCGAGCGTGCCGTGGGCTGCCGGCACGTAACAGGTCGGGGGGATCAGAGCTGAGCAGTCGCTCCGCCAGTTTGGCTTGGGAAGGCCTGACCTGCAGCTCGTGGTCCAGGATCTCGGCGCACTTGTGGAAAGTGCTGATGGCGCCTGCCCGATCACCCACCTCGGCCTGCAGCTCCATCAGCGTTCGGTATCCAACCTCCTCGAGAGGCTCGAGGCGCACCCGCAATCTGGCGTACTCGAGGGCTTTGTCGGGGTCGACGTCGCGCCAGCCGGCCACAATGTGGTCGCAAAGCGCGACGCACTCCCGGCGCAGCTGCTCGCGCTCGGCTAGTACCCAGTCGTCCAACATCCCCGGCAGCAGATCGCCGTGGTACACCGCAACCGCCGCTGCACCATGCTGAAGCATCGCGTGCTGGTCGCCGGCGGCCACCGCATGCAGTGTCAACTGCCGCTCGCGGTGAAAAACGCAAACGTCGACCCGGCATGTCGGCGACTCTCGCCACATCAGCGTGGCCGCCTCAATAACCAGCGACGGGTCGTCCCCGAGCAGCACGCGGAGGTGATGCAGCTCCCGTCGCAGGTTGGTCCGTGCTTGCTGCTCGGTCGAGTCGGGCCAGAAGGTCGCGGCTAGCCGTTGCCGCGGCTGGGGTGCGCCGGCGTGGAGAGCAAGAAAGGCAAGCAATGCAAAAGAGCGCGAGGAGCGTGCGAGATTCGTCGCCGTCGATCCCGCGACGTACTGTTCCCCGAGAAGTGAGACTTCTAGCACTGTTAGAGGCCCTTCCCTGTTCGAGGGTAGAGCAAGAGACGGACGTGTGTAATGTGCGCTGAGCCCTTCGACAAAGTCGATGATCAGGTCTGCAGACCGGCCGACCACTTCTCCTCGATGCGGCCGTACTTCCAGATCGTGACAGCGATCACCCAGGTAAGCACGAAGAGCGCGACGATTGCGTAGCCGACGAAGTCCAGGTTGATATTTGCGATCGTGGCCAACGGCCCAGAGGTGATGCCGGCCTTTTCGGTCAAGATCGAAATCAGCTCGATGCTGCCAATGATCAAGGCCACGGCGACGGAGAGACCGGTGATCGTGATGTTGTAGTAGATCTTGCGAACCGGCTTGGAAAAGGCCCAGCCGTACGCGAAGTTC
>JAICEV010000199.1 GCA_025923975.1 Propionibacteriaceae bacterium | reverse complement strand
GATCGGCAGAGAAGTCCACCAGGCGCGCCTGGCGCATCAACATGGCAGCCAATGGCGCCGCGGCCCTCGGGACGCCGACAGTTGGCCGACCCATCTTGCGAAGAGCTTGAGAGAGCGTGATGACATCGGGCGCTGCCACGTTGAAGGTCCCCGGCACATCACGGCGAGTCACCAGCAGTAAGGCATCCACAGCATCGCTGGGGTGCAGGAACTGCAGCCGGGCATCGAAACCTGCGACTCGGGCAACAACCGGGAGCGAGAGATAGCGGGTGACGTGGCTGTCGACGCCCGCACCCATCAGGTTCGCCAGCCGAAGAATCGTGACAACCACATCAGGCCGACGACGGGCTAGTCCACGGACGTAACTCTCGATTTCGAGCGAATCCTTACCGAAACCGGTACGCGGCTGCGCGCGGGGCGACATGTCCTCGGTGAACTTCGCGGGATCGCGCGGGGATGCGCCGTAAACCGATATCGAACTCTGCACGACAAGCTTCCGGAAGCTTTCCGCTCGTTGGCAAGCAGCAAGCAGCTGCATCGTGCCGATGACGTTGATCTCTTTCATGGAGGAGCGACCACCACTGCCCAGGGTAGCCACCATGGCGAGATGGACGACGGTGTCGACGTGGCGCGCAGCAATCACTTTTGCGATGACGGGACTGCGGATGTCGGCTCGTACGAAATCCGCCGAACCTAGATCATGACGCGGCGGGATCACATCGAGTCCGACAACCTCGACCTCCGCATCCGTGGCAAGCGAGCGGGCGAATCGGGCACCAAGGTCACGCGAGACTCCGGTGACGAGGACCACCCTTTTCGCGGCCATCAAGGCGTCCAGCCCGGGAGGCTACTTGCCCGCGCGACGGCGCTGGATCCGTGTGCGCTTCAGCAGCTTGCGATGCTTTTTCTTCGCCATCCGCTTGCGGCGCTTCTTGATGACCGAACCCACTGACGTAACCTCTCGTTCCCGAGACGTCATTGTGGTCCCGGACTTGATCACTTGCCGGCGCCTGTCGCCGGACAACTCCCGCATGCTACCCGGCCATGACCGTCAGATGCGAGTCAGCGGTCGTTATCTGCCCGGAGCTTCCTATGTGCCCTGAGCTTTCTATGGCCCTGAGCTTATCGAAGGGCACCCGGCGCGCTTCCAGAGGATCAGCCCGCATAGCGCGCCGTCGCGACTCACCACGAGACTGGTCTTGTGAGCTATCTCGACGACTTCTCCCCTGGAAGCGGTCTCCGCTGCCGACCTCGCGCCCGGCTGGCGACGGACGCTCCGATGCTAAGCCTGAATGGTGATTGGAAGTTTCGATGGTCGCCGGTGGCGCACGGCCTGGAGGATGCGGCCACAGATCTGGACTTCGACGATGCGGCGTGGGACACCATCCCAGTGCCGTCGCATTGGGTGCTGCCCGGCACTTCCGCCAAGGCCCAGAATGGCGAGTACGGCCGGCCGATCTACACCAATATCCGGTATCCGTTCCCGATCGATCCGCCACATGTCCCAGACGAGAACCCCTCCGCTGATCATCGCCGGACGTTCGAGCTGCCGGACTGGTCGGCGGAACGGGTCTTGCTTCGCTTTGACGGCGTGGAGTCGGTCTACCGGGTCTGGTTGAACGGCATCGAAATCGGGGTTGGCAAGGGCAGCCGGCTGGTACAGGAGTTCGACATCACCAAGGTCGTGCGGCCCGGCCAGAACGTGATCTTGGTTCGGGTGCACCAGTGGTCGTCGATGAGCTATCTGGAGGATCAAGATCAATGGTGGCTGCCGGGAATCTTTCGTGACGTCACGATGCTGAGCCGCCCACTCGGGGCGGTGGATGACGTCTGGCTACGTACTGAGTATGCGGCAGACGGCACAGGCTCGATTGAGCCGGAGATCCTTGCCTCCGATCGGGCGTACCCGCTCATGATTCGGATTCCCGAGCTCGGGGTGGAGCAGCGATTCGCGCATCCCGGCGCAGTCGGAGTGTTCTCGGTTGGTCAAGCTGAGCCGTGGAGCGCGGAGGTGCCCAAACTTTACGAGGCGTCGGTCAGCTCCGCAGGCGAGACGCTGAGCCTGCGGCTGGGCTTCCGGCGCGTTCAGATCGACCGTGACGTCCTTAGCGTCAATGGGCGGCAGGTGATCTTCCGCGGCGTCAATCGACATGAGGTTCATCCGGTGCGAGGCCGGATGTTCGATGCGCAGTACGCACGAGCCGACTTGATCATGATGAAGCGAGCCGGTGTCAACGCCATCCGCACCAGCCACTATCCGCCGCATCCCCGGGTACTTGATCTTGCCGACGAACTCGGCTTCTGGGTCATCGATGAGTGCGACTACGAAACGCACGGCTTCGAGGTTTGTGACTGGCAAGGAAATCCGAGCGATGATCCGCGCTGGGAGGATACCTGTCTGGACCGAATCGAACGCACGGTCGAGCGAGACAAGAACCACCCCTCGGTGATCATCTGGTCTCTCGGCAACGAGGCCGGTACCGGCCGGAACCTGGAGCAGATGTCCAACTGGGTACGGCATCGCGACCCCGCGCGCCCAGTGCACTACGAAGGTGATCACGTCGCCGCCTATACCGATATCTATTCGCGGATGTACCCGAACTACCTTGAGACCGAGGCGATTGGTGCAGACAGCGGCTTCATCTCCTACCTCAACAGTCCTGATGACGCCGAGCGAGTCCGCAGTAAGCCTTTTGTGATGTGCGAGTACGTGCACGCGATGGGCAACGGCCCTGGAGGCATGACCATCTACGACGAGCTGACTGAGCGCTATCCCCGGCTGCACGGCGGTTTCGTCTGGGAATGGCGTGATCATGGACTGCTGACCCGCACGCCTGACGGCATCGAGTTTTACGCGTACGGCGGTGACTTTGGCGAAGTTCTGCACGACGGCAACTTCGTGATGGACGGCATGCTCTTGCCGGACGGAACGCCGACTCCCAGCCTGGCCGAGTTCGCCAGGGTGAACCAGCCGGTGGTCTTCGACCTCGACGGCCGTCTGGTAACGATCAGCAATCGCTATCACACCCTTTCCACCGAGCACCTTCGGTTCGTGGCTGTCAGGGAGGTGGACGGAGACCGCGTCGCTGAGGAGGCGGTTCAGGTGCCGGCGATTCCGCCGGGCCAGCAGGGAGCAGTCACATTGCCTGAGGAGCTGGTAGCACCTGGCGCTGGCGAGGTCTGGCTAACGCTGAGGGCGGAGCTGGCCGCCGCAACTTCGTGGGCCGATCGTGGCCACGAGGTGGCCCTTGCCCAGTTCGAGCTGACGAATCCCGAAAAGATCACCAGGCTGCCTTCCTGGCCGGCGCCACCCGTCCTAGCGCCAAAGCAGTCTGTGATCATGCTCGGACCTGCGCAGTTCGATGCCCATACCGGCCGGCTGTCCCAGCTTTTTGGAATTGACGTCGACGGCCCGCGGCTCGAGCTGTGGCGCGCACCGACCGACAATGATCGGAGCACTTTCCGCGGTTCCTTCGAGCTGGCCAGCCCGGAGGATACCCACGGTGAAGGAGCACCGGGACCCTCGTCTGAACAACGCTGGCGAGATCGCGGCCTCGATCGGCTGGTGCATCGGCTGGATCAGATCTTCCATGATGATGATCAACTGCTGGCAGTGGTACGGACATCGTCGGCCGGCACAAACCTCTTCGTTGATGTGTCCTATCACTGGTGGTTGACCGACGGGCTTGCCCTTTTGATCAACGTCGTACCCTCACCGGGCTGGGACTGCACCTGGCCGCGAGTTGGCGTACGGTTCGACCTGCCGCCCGAGCTGCGGCAGGCAAGCTGGTTCGGCACGGGCCCGAACGAGTCCTACCCCGACACCCGGCAGGCAGCGCGGGTCGGCCGCTTCGCGGCAGATATCGACGAACTCAATGTCGCTTACTCCCGACCGCAGGAAACCGGACACCGTAGCGAACTGCGTTCCCTGGTGATCTCTGACGGAACGGCCGACCGGCTAAACATCACGACCTGGCCGGACCAAAAAGGTCACCGTCCAGGCTTCACGCTGAGCGCATACCTGCCGCAGCAGCTCGATCTGGCACGCCATCCCTATGAGCTTGTGCCCACCGATCGCGTGTACCTGTTTCTGGATGACGCAGTGCATGGCATTGGCTCGCGAGCCTGCGGTGTGGATGTGCTGCCCGAACATGCGCTGTGGCCCGCTGAGCGGCAGTTCGGGATTGAGTTTCGCCAGCCGTAGACCTCAGCCGGCGCTGAAGTACGCGTGCTCCAAGTAGGTGTTGAGTGCTTTTTCGGGCACACGAAAGCTGCGGCCGAATTGCACGGCTTCGAGTTGGCCGGAATGGATCAACCGATAGACCGACATCTTGGAGAGCCGGAGAATTGCGGCCACCTCAGCAACCGTGAGGAACTTACCGGCCGGAAGATTGCTGGCGAGCCGGCTTACGTCCCCCGGTGCTGACTCCGCCGACTTCGATTCGTCATTCATCGTGCAACTCTCAATCTGCACCTCGTCCGCGCCGGCTTCCCCCCGGCGCTGTAGGTACTCAAGTGAGAATAGTGGCAAGCGGTGCTATTGGTACAGCAGTTACCTGTAGATTTTAGTCGACACGCCGCCCGCGGTGGTTGACGGCGAGCCGACTACCAACCTAGCTATGTCGGTGTCGGCTTACAGGCTCGGATCAAGACCCAGCTCGGGAAATACAGCTTGTCGTGTGGCCAGAATGGCCTGGTCGACACGACTGTGTGGCGTGAAGCCACTCTCGAACGGGCGGAAGCCGGCATCGTTGCCATCAGACATGGTGAGTGGAGCAGACTCCCCTATTTCTGCGCGCCAGCTCGCCGGTACGGGTGTGCTGGGGTCGACCGGCTGCCCGCTAACGATGGCGAGTAGATGGGTCCAGGCTCGAGGCACCACGTTGCGCACCGAGTAGCCGCCGCCGCCCGTGGACACCCAGCGCCCGGCGCAGAGCTCGTCGGCCAGACTCGCCAGTGCCAGATAGGAGGCGCGCTGACCATCGAGGGAAAGGTTGAGGTCGGCTAGCGGATCCTGTCGGTGGGAGTCGCAGCCATGCTGCGTAACCAAAACCGTTGGCTTGTGTACCCGAAGGACCTGTGGCACTACGGCGTGAAAGGCCCGAAGCCAGTCCGCGTCGGTAGTGCCGGGCGGCAGTGCGACGTTCACCGCCGTACCCTCGGCTCCCCGGCCGCCGATCTCGTTGGGAAAGCCCGTGCCCGGGAAAAGGTACGCCGGCGTCTCGTGCAGGCTGATCGTCATGACCCGCGGCTCGTCGTAGAAGATCGCCTGCACGCCGTCGCCGTGGTGGACGTCGACGTCGACGTAACCCACGCGGTCGCAGCCGTTGTCAAGCAGCCAGCGAATGGCCACGGCGACGTCGTTGTAGACGCAGAAGCCGCTGGTAGCGCTCGGCATAGCGTGGTGCAGGCCACCGCTGATATTGCATGCCCGCTGGACGTCACCGGTCCAGACCCTGCGGGCAGCCTCGGCGCTCGCCATGGTCACCCAGGCTGCGATCTCGTGCATCTCAGGAAAGACCGGGTTGTCGCTCGTCCCGAGGCCATACCGATAGTCAGGCTCGGCCCGCTGCACGGCAGCGATGTAGTCCGGCGTGTGCACGGTCTGCAGTAGCTCAAGATCGATTTCGCGCGGCGGCACGATCCGAAGCCGGTCCAGTACGCCGAGCTGACGCGCCAGCGAAATGGTGTTGGTGACACGACCCGGCGCCATCGGGTGATCACTTCCGAAGTCGTACTTGGTCAGATCGTCAGAGAAGACGAGCAGCCCAATCATCAGCGGCCGCCTGCGCCCTGCTTGTCCTGTCGGGCTGCAGCGGCAAGCTCACGGCTACGGTCGCGCGCCGCCTCCATCGCCCGCAGGAAAGCAGCTCGTACCTTGTGATCTTCAAGCTCGCGTACGGCGGCTGCCGTCGTGCCACCGGGCGAGGTGACGCGCTCCCGCAGGACGGTGGGATGCTCGCCGGTCTCCCGCAGCAGCTTGGCTGAGCCGAGCATGGTTTGCACCACCAGCTCGGTAGCAGTGTCTCGCGGCAGGCCGAGATGCACCCCAGCCTCGATCATGGCCTCGACTACGAAGAACAGGTACGCGGGGCCAGTGCCCGAAATTGCCGTTACGGCGTCCTGGTAGCGCTCCGGCACGGTGATCACACGGCCGGTCGCTGACAAGATCTCCGTCACGCGGTCAAGATGATCTTGGGTGCTGTGCGATCCGGGAGAGATCGCGGCCATTCCCTCGTCCACCTGAGCCGGCGTATTCGGCATGACCCGCACCACGGCAACCCCTTCCGGCAAGCGGGACTCGATGAAAGTGGTGTCGACGCCGGCGGCGAGCGACACTACGAGCGTGCCTGGCTTGAGCGACTGCGAGATTTCGGAGAGCAGTTCGCTCATGTCCTGCGGCTTGACGACCAAGATCACCGTCTCCGCTTCGGCCACGGCGTCGGTGTTCTCCAGCATTTTGATCCCGTATCGGGCGGTCAGCTCATGCTGCCGCTCCAGCCTGCGGTCGGTCGCGACAATCTGGTCGGCGTGCCAACCGGCGCGGAGCAGACCGGAGAGTACGGTCTCCCCCATCACACCCGCACCCAGAATGGCCAGCGGGTGCGCGCTCGAAGTCAAATCCGGCGAGGTCACAGGGTTCCAGCCCGCCCGCCGGCGACTAGTTGGCTGCTCACCAACTCAGCAATCTGCACGGCGTTCAGTGCTGCGCCCTTACGCAGGTTGTCGCCCGAGATGAACATGATCAAACCCTTGCCGGCAGGCGCAGCCTGGTCAGCCCGGATCCGCCCGACCAGACTCGGATCCTGGCCG
>JAICEV010000198.1 GCA_025923975.1 Propionibacteriaceae bacterium | reverse complement strand
TGTCCGTCGGGTCCAAGAGCACCTGGTTGACGAGGTGCAGTCGGTCTACCGGACCCAGGGCGCCCCGATCCACGACAAGCACATCGAGATCATCATCCGGCAGATGTTGCGTCGGGTGACAGTGATCGAGTCCGGAGATTCCACCCTCCTCGCCGGTGACCTGGTTGATCGGCTCGCCTACGAGGCGGCGAACCGGCAGGTCGTTGCCGAGGGCGGTACGCCCGCATCAGGCCGTCCGGTACTGATGGGGATTACGAAGGCCTCGCTGGCTACGGAGTCGTGGCTGTCGGCGGCGTCCTTCCAGGAGACCACCAAGGTGCTCACCGACGCGGCGATCCATGCCAAGTCGGACGCGCTGGTGGGTCTGAAGGAGAACGTGATCTTGGGCAAGCTCATCCCGGCGGGTACCGGCCTGGAACGGTACCGCAATATCCGGGTCGAGCCGACGCCGGAAGCCAAGGCTCAGGCGTACTCGATGGTCGGATACGACTCGTTCGACTACGACTTTGGTCAGGGGTCGGGCGCTGCCGTGCCGCTGGAGGAATTTGATCTCGGCGACTACCGGTAACTTCTCGAGCTGAAATCCGGAAAGAAGGGGCGGGCCAGGGATGGGTCCGCCCCTTCTGCTTGTCCAGGCGCCGAACACATCGGCCGAAGTCATCCGAGCGCGGGCACAATCACCTCGTTGACCAAGGGCCACACCGCGTCAGGATCGGTCGCCAGGTCGGTCGTCGGCACCGAGCCAATGACCACTACCATCCGATGCTCGGGTGCGATGGCGATCACCTGGCCAAGCGCTCCGCGAGCCACCCACATCTGGTGGCCGTGGACGTCAAGGTCCAGCCACCACATGAGGCCGTACTGGGAGCTCAACTCGCTCGGCGTCATCGTCTGTTGCACCCATCCGGCGGGCAGAATCTGCTTGCCGTGCCAGACGCCTCCTCCGAGATAGAGCTCGCCGATCTTGATCATGTCCGCGGGGCGCAGTCGGAGCAGGCAGCAGGCGGTGTGCAGCCCGGCGGCGTCGGTGCCCCAGTCAAAATTGGTGAGCACCTCGTACGCTGGATCGCCTAGCGAGACGCGTCGCTCCTGAGCACCACTGGAATCGATTTCCAGCGGATCAAAGAGTTTCTCGCGCGCATACTCGAGAACGGTGCGCGGATTGTCACCATCGGCTCGAACCAGGGCTTCCCGTAGAACAGCGGACACGAGATGCGAGCCAGGATTGGAATAGCTAAAGACTTCTCCGGGCGGCCAGTCCAAGCCGCCGGTCAGGATAGCTGGTATCGGATCGGTTCGCTCGAATGCCCTATCGATCTTGTCCCCAGGTTCGCCGGCTGGAAAGCCGGCCGTCATGGACATCAACTGGCGAAGCGTGATCGATTTTTCCTCAGTGGTCAGATACTTCCCGTAGCGAGGCAAGAGTTCGGGCAGGGTGGCATCCAACCCACTGATGATCTTCTCCTGGATGGCAATGCCGATGAGAGCGGAGGCAACGCTTTTGGTGACCGAGAAGACATGCAACGCGTCCTCGGGTTTACTTCCGTTCCGGTAGTGGGCCAGCTTCGTTTCACCGTCGACACTGACCAGGACTGCGTCGATAGTGGACAGGCTCAACGAGCCAGAGCTGATCTTGTTTTCGATCATGGTCCCCATCGCGGCGTAGTCGACCGCCGCCTTGGCCGGACTGGGCGTCGGCAGGGATTCAGGCGGCGACGAGCAGGCGGCCAACACGGCCAGCAGCATTGGCAGGGCCAGTAATGAGCGCCAGCGGTGAATGGACATCAGTGTTCTCCTCGCACTGAGATGGGTCACCCGGACTGGGTGCATTGCCTCACGATCGCTCGCGCGATTCCCGGGCGAGTAGAGGCCGTCTTCCCACGTCATCGGGAAACATCACCGGGAACCACAAACTACTGCGCGCGGCGGGCCGGACAGATTAGGGGCGCTGGCCCATTCCCGCATCCCGGGCAAGAGCTACCGCCTGAGCGCGGTCAGTGGCGCCCAACTTGAGCAAGATCGTCGACACGTTGTTTTGTACTGTCTTGATGCTGATACCCATCCGGGCCGCGATGGCGTCGTTCCGCAACCCGCGGGCGAGCCGATCCAAGATCTCATGCTCGCGCTCGGTGAGGACAGGAAACGGACGCTCGGCCTGCGGGGCGCCGGTGGCGGCGATCACTCGTGCGGCAATACCCGGGTCGAAGATCGCCTGGCCCTCGCTCACGGCGACGATTGCGCGGATGATGGCGTCCGGCTCGGCGTCCTTGAGCAAGTAGCCACGGGCGCCAGCGTTTAGCGCGTGGCGTAAGTGTGCATCGTCTGAATGCATCGTCAGCACGAGCACAGCGACCTCGGGATGTGCGGTGAGAATCGTCGTGGTGGCGACTTCACCACCGCCGCCGGGCAGGTGCAGATCCATCAACACAACGTCCGGCCGAAGGTTCTCCGTGACCTCGATGGCTTCCTGCGTGGTAGCCGCCTCGCCGATGATGTCAATTTCGTCGACGCGGCCCAGGAGCGCACGAAGGCCCTCCCGGAAGACCATGTGGTCGTCTACCACCACCAAGCGGATCGGCGTCACGACTCCACCGGAATCCGCGCCTGCAGCAAGGTTCCGCCCTCTGGTGAAGCGCCCAGAGCGAATACCCCTGCAAGGGCCTGGACCCGGCTGCGCATGGACGTGATGCCAATTCCGCTCACATACGGTTGGGCCAGGCCAACGCCGTTGTCGGCAACACGCAAGACGAGCTCGCCGGACTCAGAGGTCACGGTCACGTCGCATTGCGATGCGTGGGCGTGCCGGACCACGTTGTTCAATGCCTCGAGGACCACAGGATAGGCACCTTGGGCCCACGGCCGCCGGCAACGATCCGGCGGCATCAACGCGAAGCCGGACCCTCGGCATCTCGGGTCCTTGCAGCGTGGATATGTAGTCCGCCAGTGCTGCCTCGAGCCCGCGATCTTCCACTGGCGCTGGTTGCAGATCGTGGGCAAGCCGCCGGATCTCGGTTGCGGCATTCCGGAGGCGGGCCGCTAGCCGCTCGGCGTCGTGCTCATCGGCCGTGCCTGGGGTCATTCCCTTGCGCAAGGCCTCGGCCGTCAGCCCTGCTCCCGCGAGGAGTGGGGCGACGCCGTCATGCAGATCGCGCCCCAACCGGGCACGCTCCTCGGCTACGGTCTCCAGGGCTCGTCGCCGCGTCGACTGCAACTCACTATCGCGACGCAGCGCATAGACCAAAGCGGCGGTTTCGGTTGCGAGCTGGTCGAGGAGCGCGCGGTCGACCCGGCCATACGGCTCACCTGGCGTACGTGGGCCAACCCGCAGCTCGCCCAGCCGCTCGCCGCGGTACACCAGCGGCAGCACAAGTGCATGGTCTGGCTCCGGGCCCGTTACCGACACGGTCTCAATCTGCGGTCCGCGATGCAGCGCAAGGGCTACATAGGGGGAGCGGACCGCCTGAGCCACCGTACGAGCGATGGTGGCGTAGCGGTGTCATCATCCTCATCTCCGCTCGACAGGGCTGCATGGAGTCGGGCCAGCACCCCCAATGGGTCGCCTCGTTCACCGAGGAACCGGCGCTCGAGCCGGAGCTGGATGCGCCGCCGCAGTGGCTCGGCGGCCAGGACGGCGCCGACGGCCACGACCACGGCGATCCAGCGGTATCGGACTGCCACGACCTGGCCTGAGAGGGCCGCCAGTACGGCGAAGTACACCCCGATGAAGAGGGTGGTGAGCGCAATCGTGAGGCCGCCGTACACAACGACTCGTCGGATGACAAGGCGGACGTCGTACAGGTGGTATTGCAGCACCGCAACCGCTATCGCGATCACGACGGCCAGCGGCCACAGCGTGACGATCACGGTCGGCTCCAGATAAGGGAACGGTCCGTACGCGGTGGAGAGGAACAGAACAGCGATCATGATCACCGTTACAGTGGCGAACCCGACTATCTGCCGCCGCAGCAGCGGAGTGCCGCCACGCCAGCGAACAATGAGCGACGCGAGGGCTATCAGCCATCCGGCCACGACGACGGTGGACCAGAAGTACCACTCCAACAGATTGTCAATGGTCGGGAAGTCGTACTGAAGTTTCAGCGTCGCGATCACGACCAGTCCGGCCGAGACGCCGAGCAGAACCTTCCAGAGCCTTCCGGGCAGCGGCCCGTCGGGGTAGAGCTGAGGCAGCACCGTCAGCGACAAGCCAAGCAAGAGGTCGGTCGCAATGCCATTTGCCAGCAACATCGGCTGAGCGAGTGGGCCGTGCACGAGCATCGCGTCCCACCACAGCCCCGCAAACAACAGAGCAAGCCCCGCCAGCAGACCGCAGATCAACAAAGTGGCGGCAGGCCACCGTGCCTTGCGATATCTCAGCAGTACCGCGCCGCCAATGGAGAAGGCGACCGCTGCCGGCAGGAGCTCCCGCACCGCCCAGTAGCCCTCTGTCCAAATAGCTGGATTAGTGTCGCCGAAGAGCACCCAGCCGACAACGGCCGAGGTCACCGCCACTCCCACGATGCCGACACGCAGCGTAAGCGAGGGGGATCTGGTTCGAGCGACGACCACGGGCTTGGCGTCGAGCTGGAGCCCGGTCGCTTCCGGCACACCTACTCGGCCGAGCTTGGCTGCTGTCATGGCGTCACGTTCGGACCGATCTTTCCCGGGCGTCACGGGTCGGGTTCCCGATCCGGACGGGAATCGCGGAATCTTTCACTCTTCGGTAGCGCGCACATCGCCGACTGTCAAGCCAAATTGAGTGCTGCAGTGCAGTAGCTGGTGGGTGTAGTCCAGCGGAGCGTGTACTAGACCGCTGCCTGTTGCAGGTTGGCGAGGATGTCGTCCACTGTCTCTTCTGGCGTTTGAGTACTGCAGTCAAGCCAGTAGCCGATCTGCGACGACTCGCGCCGCAGCATCTCGTCGAGGGCACCAGCAGACAAGTGGACGTATCCGTTCTTGGTGCGCTGCTCTTCTCGCCAGTCGAAGGCAGACAGGCTGGGGGACAGCACAACGAGGTAGCGCTCAGGTGAGGCGATGCGCTTGACAAAGTCAGCGAGATCCTTACCCAAGATCACGTCCTGAACGATCGCGTCGAAGCCGTCCTCTGCGCAGCGGTCGGCAGCCATCGCCGCCAAGTCATAGCGCAGTTTGAGCTGTGCCAGTGCATCAGGGCTCGGATTTGGCGTCATATCGGCCCGACCGCTCACCACCATCCTGCGGAAGATGTCGCCGTGGATGTGAACTGACTTGGGTAGCCGAATTGCCAGCAGGTCAGCAACCGGTGAGCTTCCTGTTGCCATCGCGCCGGTGATCACGATGACCCTGCCCCGAGCAGACATCACAGAAAGAAGTCTGTTGTGTCACAGGCGCCAGAGCCAGCACCGAGGCCACCTTCGGAGTGTCGTCATGTCAGGGTAACCATGGGACCGCTGAGTTGCCGTGATTCTCCTACTCAGCAGCCAGATCAGGACCTGCGTAGGCAGTGCGCTTCTTGATCTTGATGAAGCAGCCGAGAAATCGCATTCACGTATTGAGACCCCGGAGAAGAATCCGCAATAGCGGATTAGAATCGTCGACTGTGCCGCAATATCGGATTGCCCATGCAGCCTCACTGCTCGGGGTATCAGATGACACCGTACGGCGCTGGATCGACTCCGGCCGACTGCGTGCCAGCAACGCCAGCGGACCGACCACCATCGACGGCGCGGAGCTTGCCATACATGCCCAAGAGATCGCCACGGCACCGGAACTGGGCAGGCCGGTGGCTGAGAGTGCCCGAAACCGTTTCACCGGTTTGGTGACGCGCGTGATCAAGGATTCGGTGATGGCTCAGGTCGATCTGCAATGCGGTCCGTTCCGCGTCGTGTCGCTGATGTCAGCTGAGGCAGCAACTGAACTCCAGCTCGAACCCGGAGTGCTCGCCGTGGCCTCGGTGAAGTCCACCCATGTCGTCGTAGAAGTCCCTGCAGAGCTATGAACACAACACGCATCCGGATAGCCAACAAACGCTTGATACTGGTCGCTCTTGCCACCGTCCTGGGACTCCTGACCACGGCCTGCGGTGCACAACCTCAGGCGACAGCCCCAGCTCCGAGTCCAGCGCAGTCTTCAAAGGGTGGAGTTATCACCGTGCTCGCGGCTGCATCTCTCACGGAGACGTTCAACCAGATCGGCAAAGATTTCGAGGCCAAGAATCCCGGCAGTAGGGTCTCGTTCAGCTTTGGATCCAGCGCGACGCTGGCAACCCAAATCGTGCAGGGCGCCCCGGCCGATGTCTTCGCCGCAGCCAGCCCAGCAACCATGAAGACCGCGGCCGGCGCCGCGAGTACGCCCACAGACTTTGTTTCCAACACGCTTGAGATCGCCGTGCCGAAGGGCAATCCGCACAAGATTTCAGGATTGAAGGACTTCGGTGACGAAAGCAGGAGGATCGCTCTGTGCGCCCCACAGGTTCCTTGTGGCGCAGCGTCGGTGAAGGTATTCGCCGAGGCGGAGATCGTCCCGAAGCCAGACACCTTGGAGCAGGATGTGAAGGCGACCCTGCAGAAGGTCGCATCTGACGAGGTCGACGCTGGTTTGGTGTACCGGACCGACGTCATAGCAGCAGGCGATCAAGTCGACGGCATTGAATTTCCCGAGGCACAACTGGCCACCAATACCTATCCCATCGCCACCCTGGAGGACTCGAAGAACCCAGCGTTGGCGCAGGCCTTTGTGGACTATGTTTTATCGCCCGAGGCCCAGGGAGTACTAGCCAACGCAGGCTTTGACAACCTCTGACTCTGAGCCGACTCTGGTCGGCGATAAGCCGGATATGCAGCGCGCCGCTGGTCGCCGC
>JAICEV010000197.1 GCA_025923975.1 Propionibacteriaceae bacterium | reverse complement strand
TCGAGATCATCTACGGGCGGCCCGCTCGGGTTGGGCCGAGTTCGAATGGAATCGAAGTCGATCTTGGGAACGGCGCAACCATCGAGGGCAGTCATCTGCTGGTGGCCACCGGCCGGCGATCGAACTCCGACCTGCTCGGCCCTGACCACGGCATCCAGACCGATGAACGCGGCTTCTTCACCATCGATGGCAGATTTCAGACCTCTGTCAACGGTGTGTGGGCGCTGGGCGACGTGAATGGGCATGGGGCGTTTACTCACACCGCGTATCAGGATGGGCAGATTTTGCTTCACCCGCCGCGTACGGTCGACGGCCGGGTGACCATCTACGCGATATACACCGATCCGCCATTGGGACGCGTAGGGATGACGGTCAGCCAGGCACGGGCATCCGGTCGCAACGTCTTGAAGGCCGAGGTGCCCATGAGCAGCGTCAGTCGCGCCGTGCTGGAAGGTGAGACCATCGGGCTGATGCGAATCCTCGCTGACGCCGACACTGAGGAGTTTCTTGGCGCCACGATCCTCGGGCTGCATGCAGACGACCTCATTCAGCTGATCGGAACGGCCATGCAGGCCGGCGTGCGCTATCCGGCGGTCCGCGATCAATTGCCGATACACCCGACCATGGCGGAGTTCATCCCATCAGCCCTCGGGTCGTTGCAGCCTTTGGACTGAATCACATTCAACTAACGACTACGAACATGCTCCCGATCCATTAGGAATGGTCCCATCGCTGCGGGATCGGGCTGCCTGTGATCATCCGGGGTGCCCTAGGGCTGCGCTTGTAATCCGACACAAAAGGACTGTCGCCGATCCAGAACCGCCATGGTCGATCCGCCTCGACCGAGACACCGACTCGTGGCCCGACCATGATCATCTCGGCTTCGTCCACCGAAAACTCAAGTGTCACTGGTCCGTCTCCCAGAAGGTCACAGCCCTTGTGCTCGGGGTGCAAACCCAGTGCCTGGGTGAGCCGGCCCGGACCGCGCGCAAGATCACGATCGGTTGCCCGCCCGCGTCGCGACCTGGCGACTTCAAGGCCCTCGATGACCTCGCCAGCTCGCATCAACACTCCGGAGCCGACTCCCTCCGGCCCGCAGCTGACGTTCCCGGCCCAGTGCATGCCATAGGTGAAGTAGAGGTACAGGTGCCCAGGCGGGCCGAACATCACCGCGTTGCGCGCCGTGCGGCCGCGATAGGCATGTGATGCCGGATCAGTGGCTCCGTCGTACGCCTCGAGTTCGGTGAGCCTGACCGCCACCGGTCCATGCCGTAGCACCGCGCCAAGCAGCCGCGGCGCGACCTCATCGACCGGCCCGTACAGGTCTGCTCTCACCTGAGCACCTCGACGATGCCTGCCGTCCCGTCAACCCGCACTCGATCACCGGTCTTGAGCCGCATTGTGGCGTTGCCACATCCCACAACTGCGGGAATGCCGAGCTCGCGGGCGACAATCGCGGCATGGGAGAGCGGCGCGCCGACGTCAGTGATCACTGCGGCTGCGCGTGGAAACAGCGGGGTCCATCCGACGTTGGTGACCGTGGTAACGAGCACCTCGCCGGGCTGCAGCGCGGCACCGTCAGCCGCGTCGCTGAGCACCCGCACGGGCGCCTCGACGACTCCGGCCGATCCCGGAAAACCGCGTACGGCGACGTCCGCCTCATTCACGCGCCCCTCGATGAAGAGATCCGACCGCCGATTCGGATCAGCGGCCCAGACATAAGGGTTGAAGGTGCCCCGGATCAGAGCTGGGTATGGCGGCAGGGCTGAGTAGGACTGGTAAGCGACGCGACGCTGCTTGATCAATCTCGGGCTGATGGTTTCGCGGTCCAGAACCCTGACAATCTCCGCCTTGTCAAGTAAGAAGATGTCGTCCCCCAGCCCGGTGAGTTCGCCGGCTCGCAGAGCATACGCCCGCAACACCCAGAAATATCTGATCACCTCCGACCGAGCTCGCTCCCGATCTCGAGAGATCTTGGCCCACACCCGCAACTGGTGGTGCAAGATCTTGGCTTGCACTGGGTGCCGCTGCTCCAGCTCCGCCCAGGCCTCGTTGCGCTTCTCCTCCTGCGCACGCAACAGGTCACGATAGCTCGCCCCTGAGGCCGCCCGTTCGGCCAGCTGTCTGTCGATCCAGTCCGGATCCTCGCCAGGCCTTGGCAGCGAGATCTCAAACTCGTGTGGTCCGCGATGACCATAGCGGCGATTGAAGGTATCGCGGTCGATCTCCCCGGCCGCAAGCTGTTCCAGCCCATCGAGAAGGCCCAGGCTCGCCAGCTGACCGGCCTGCGATCCCAGACCCGCGGTCAGTGCATTTGCCGCTGCATCGCCGACAAGGTCCTGCAGCCGCTTTCGGGTCGTGATGAAGGAGGCTCCGCTGGATCGGGTGGCCGCTGAGAGCATCCAGCTCACTCGGTGGAACTCTGGACTGAGCACGGTAGACCAAAGATCAGCAAGCTCGGCCGGCCTGGTGATCGTCGCAATCTCGGCCCGCCGGTGATCACAGAGCGTCGGATGCTTAGCCAGGTAGGCGTCCAGGACCTTGACGTCGCGACGAGCCTCTCTGAGGACGTGCAGGGCCATTGGCGCCACAGCACGGAAGATGTCCAGTCTACGTGCCTTCACCGGCGGAATCTCAAGATCATCTGGAAGTCTTCCGAAGACTTCCTCAGTGAGGCTGCGATAGCGCTTCTCGCTGACGCCCACAGCTGCAGACAACGTCATCATCACGCTGACATTGAGATAGATCCTGCCGCCAATCCGGCCGTATCCGACATATGGCGGTATGGAGGCGGTCGCCATCGCATCGGTCAGGAACACCTGCACCATTGACCAGGTCGCCGGTGTCATCACATCCGGTATCGCCTCACCAACGTTGGTATTGGTCCACAGGAAATCACCCGAGCGGCTGTCATTCCACGGATCAGGATGGACTGCCGTCGTGATCGGCCTGGCCTGCAGGATGAAGAGCTGATCACCTCTGCGACACCATTCGATATCCATCGGGTCCTTGAAGAGGTCCTCGACCATGATCGCGAGATCGACCAGACGTTGCGCCTGTGGCACGGTCAGCGCCGGTGCGTCTTGTCGGTCGCTGGGTACGGCTTGTGTGGTGGTGCCGCCGCCGTCTGTGAGCTGGGTCATGATCGTCTTGGTATTGATTACGGTGCGCATGATTCGACCGGAGCTGCGCTCCACGGTGATCGTGTCCGGCGTCACCAGGCCGCCGACGACCGCCTCACCGAGACCCCAGGCGGCATTGATCTCGATCACGCTGTCGTCCCCAGTCACGGGATCCGCGGTGAACACAATGCCGGAGGCATCCGCGTCGATGAGTTGCTGTACCACGATCGCAAGGCTGATCTTGTCAGACTGGATCTGGTGTTGTGTCCGGTAGGCGATGGCGCGGGCCGTCCACAGCGACGCCCAGCACTGCCGTACTGCGTCCAGAAGTTGATCAATGCCCGAGATGTTGAGGAACGTCTCCTGCTGCCCAGCAAAGGAGGCGTCCGGCAAGTCCTCGGCCGTGGCGGAGGAGCGCACCGCCACGGGTACAGAACCGAACTGCCGGTAGGCCTGCTCGACAGCAGTTGCAATCGCCGGCGGGATCTCATGACTGGTGATCAGTCCTGCAATGGCAGACGCCACCTGGTCGGTTGCCTGGGGTGCCGGATTGCTCAGGGTTGCCAGCTCCGACTTGATCCGATTCTCAAGATCGTTCTCAGTAATGAAGTCGTCGTATGCAGCCGTGGTGATGTGAAACCCGTTCGGCGCCGGCAATCCGGCGGACGCAAGCCGAGCAAGAGATTGGCCCTTGCCACCAATCTCAGACAGGCCGAGGCCCTCATCGGCAAGAGGGCGAATGTACGTCGCAGTCATGAGTGGTGGTGCCTGTGGGGAAACCTGGCAACCATTTCTGTGGTCTAGCCGACGCTGACCCACTCCTTGCTTGCCGCCGATCGCAGCATTGCGTCACAGATTGCTGCAGCCCGAGCACCGTCGGCGAATGTCGGCAGTCCTTCAGGAACCTGACCCTTGCCGTCGTGGGCCTCCACGGCGGCGTAGGAGTCGGCGACGTAGTTCTCAAAGCACTGGGCGTAGCCCTGGGCGTGACCAGCGGGCAACTTGGATAGACGCCGCTGCTCGGCCGAGCCCTGGGTTGGATCACGCACTAGGAGCTGTGCGCCGGCTTCGGTGCCGAGCCAGAGCTGCTCGGGCAGTTCTTGATCAAAAGCCGCGCTCTGGTGCATGCCGTCCACCTCGATCCATAGGCGGTTCTTGCGACCGGCGCTGAGCTGGCTGATCACCGCAGAGCCGGCGATGTCGTTCGCAGTGCGGAACAAGATCAAGGCAGAGTCTTCGGTTTCGACATCAACCAGTGGCG
This sequence comes from Propionibacteriaceae bacterium, assembly GCA_025923975.1. Lineage (GTDB taxonomy): Bacteria > Actinomycetota > Actinomycetes > Propionibacteriales > Propionibacteriaceae > Microlunatus. Next base: position 2,468 of record JAICEV010000197.1, on the reverse strand, counting down.
CATCGCTCTCAACCGCGCTAAAGCTGGCGGCGGTTGCGGCCGGGCGCTGCTTGATCGTGATGGAGGTGGTCGCGACGAGGCGGCCAATCCGGTCACCGGAGACCCACTCCAGAAGGTCGCACCAGTGTGAGCCAATGTCACCGAAGGCTCGGGATGGTCCTCCTTCCTTGGGATCGACGCGCCAGCTGGTGGCCTTGGGATTGAGCAGCCAGTCCTGCAAATAACTGCCGTGCATGAGGTTGATCGCCCCAAACTCCTCCGTCTGCACTCGGGCGCGCATTTCCCGCGCCATCGGATGGAACCGGTACGCGAACGGGATGGTATTGACCACGCCCGCGTCCTCGGCAACCTTCGCCGCGTACTGTGCGTCCTCGAGGCTGACCCCCAAAGGCTTTTCGCAGAGCACGTGCTTTCCGGCCTGCATCAGAGCCACCGCATACGGAACGTGCGAGGCATTCGGCGTACAGATGTGTACCACTTCCGCCTTGCTCTCGGTGACTTCGTCGATGCTCCCGTAGGCCTGCTCGACGCCCCAGGCTTCGGCGACCTCTCTCGAACGCTTTGGCGAAGAGGCCATCACGCCAAGAATCTGGGCTCCGGCGAGCATTGCAGCACGCCGATGCACGTCGCCGATCATCCCCGCACCCAGAATCGCTACCTTTTTCGCCGCCATGTCCCACAGACTATGCGTGCTCGGCCTGTTACGCCCTTCAGGGTGATCTGGACTGATTGCGGGGCTGCTGCTTCCTCAAATTTTCCGACCAATGCGGACTTTTCGACTCCAAGACGCCGAATCGTGTCCGAATCTCCGACCATTGCGGAGTTCTTGGAGTAGGCAGCAGACCACGGCCACATGTGCTGCTCACCAGGCAGAATGACCGTGTGACCGCGGCTCGGATCCTGGTGGTGGAGGACAGCAAGGCCATCCGGCTGCCCGTTGTCACTGCGCTCTCGGCACACGGGTTTGAGCTCGCGTCGGCAGCCGACGGAAGTGATCTTGAAAAATTGCTGCCTTCCTTCGTCCCCGATCTGGTGATCTTGGATGTGATGCTCCCTGGCCGCGACGGCTTCGAGCTGCTTCAGCTGATCCGCCGCACCAGTACGGCAGCTGTGTTGATGTTGACGGCACGGGACAGCCTCGCCGACCGGCTACACGGTCTCACTGGTGGTGCCGATGATTATTTGGTCAAGCCCTTTGCGATGGCGGAACTGCTGGCCCGGATCCACGCTGTGCTAAGGCGCAGTCGGCCCGGCGGCAGCTCAATTTCCATCGACGACCTTGTGATCAACGATGACGTCACGCTGGTGCGACGCGGTGGCGACTCACTTGAGCTGACCGAAACCGAGCGGCTGCTGCTTGGCTACCTCGCCGCGCATCGAGACAGAGTGGTGAGCAAGACCCAGATTCTGACAGCAGTCTGGGGCTACGACGGCTTTGACGAGAACGTTGTCGAGGTGCATGTCTCCTCGCTGCGTCGCAAGCTCGAGGCGGGCGGTCGCTCGCGACTTGTGCACACTGTACGGGGGCGCGGCTACCTGCTCGGAACGACGGCGTGATCAACAACGAAGGTCCGACAGAGACAGCTAAGAACCGGCTGAGTACTGTCTCGCTCAGACTCCGAGTCACCGCTGCGGTGATGATCGTCCTCGCAGTGATGCTGATCTTGCTCAGTATCGCGGTCAATGCCATCTTCGTCGCGCAGTCCAATCGGAATCTCGATGCCCTGCTCGCCGGTCAAGCGCAGCTCGCCCGACAACTAGCCCGATCAGGAGCAGGGCCGCAACAGATCGTCAACCGGGTGCAAGCTGGCGGCATCCAGGCCCACCTGATGCTCCGGAACGGGACGGCGTTCGGCATACCGATCACCAGCGGCCCCACAATCAAGATCACCACCATTACGCTCAATGCGCCGACGCGCGTCGACGGCGCCACCCTCACTCTCGCCGTCGACACCGCACTCGTCTCAGGAGCCCGGCGTACGCTGCGCCGGGTACTGATGATCACTGCAGTGATCGCACTGGCAGTCAGCGCTGTGCTCGTCGCCGCAGCAGTTCGCCTCGCGTTGCGGCCGCTCGACTCGATGGCTGCGCTCGCCAAGACTGTCAGCCAAGGCAACCGTGGCTATCGGTTGGCGCCGACCCGTACCGATACCGAACTCGGCCAGACCGCCCAGGCGTTCGACGAAATGCTGGATGAGCTCGAGCGTGCGGAAGCTCGGGCCCGACAAGCGGAGGAACGCACTCGGACCTTCCTTGCAGATGCGGCGCACGAACTGCGGACCCCAATCGCCGGGGTCCAGGCCGCTGCCGAAACGCTGCTGCACCATGATGATCAACTGAGCCATGACGAGCGCCAGCATCTGCAGGCCTTGCTGGTACGCGAGGCGGAACGAGCCGGTGCCCTCATCTCGGACCTGCTTGCCGCCGCACGGCTGGATGCCGGGATCGATCTTGATCTTGCTCCGGTA
>JAICEV010000196.1 GCA_025923975.1 Propionibacteriaceae bacterium | reverse complement strand
TCATTGGTCTCACGCACCGTCGCGCCCTGCTGCAGCCGATTGCGATCCACGATGACGGTGAGCCGGTCAAGCTCGTAATGGGACGCAGCCATCATGGCCTCCCAGTTGCTGCCCTCCTGTAGCTCGCCATCCCCAACGAGCACGTACGTGCGGCGGCGAGAAACGTCCAGCTTCGCCGACAGCGCATGGCCGACTGCGACTGGCAGCCCATGCCCAAGCGGGCCCGTGTTGGCTTCTATACCGCGAACGTATTCGCGGTTCGGGTGGCCGTTGAGCTTGGACAGCGGCTTCAAGAAGGTGGCCAGATCCTCAACCGGCAGGAACCCAAAGGCGGCCAGCGTGACATACAGAGCTCCGGCGATGTGGCCCTTGGAAAGGATGAAGCGGTCCCGCTCAGGATCATCCACCGTCTCGGGGGTGATGTCGAGTACAGCTCCGTACAGCGTCGCGAGGATATCGATAGCGGAAAGGTCGCCACCGATGTGGCCAGCGCCCGCATAGTGAACCAGCTTCAGGTCCTGAATGCGGATCTGCCGCGCCGCCTCGGCAATGTGGGCGAGCTGCTCGTCGCGATGCGCTTGTGCCAGCCGGTGGAAGACCGGCATGGTGATGTGCTCGGAGGTCAGGGCAGTCATGCGTTTACGTCCTGGCTCTCCGTCATCCGCGCCATGGAGCTCAGCAGCACGTCCTGAACGAGCCGCTGAGCGGCGAGCGCGTCATGGGAGGCCTGGGCCTCGCGAAGCGCCTGCTCGTCCAGGGCGTCCAGAGCTCCGTGCAAGGCCTTGAGGAAGCGGATCGCAGCCTTGGCGGCCTCCACACTGTCTTCCCGGAACGGGAATTGATCAAGCTGCCAGACGCCGTCCCAGTTGTTCTTCCGCAGCGTGTAGAAGAACTCAATGGTCTCGACTAGGTGAACCGAACCGACCACCATGTCGTCGTCCCAACCGCGGAAGTTGTCGTTGACATCGATCGCGAACAGCCGGCCAGCATCAATGCACAGCTGCGCGGCGTCGGCAGGTGTCTCCAGCCCATAGATGGAATGGCCGAAGTCCAGCAGGATGCCCAGATTCTCCAGTCCGACCTGTTGAATGGCGATCAAGGTACGAGCAGCATTCGGGAAGATGATCTTGTTACGAGGCTCGCGAGGTTTGTACTCGATCACAAACTTGATCTCCGGGTGAGCCCCGACAAGCTCGCGCAGGCCGTCGACCGCCAGCTTCCAGATGTCGTGGTAATCGACCTGGAAGGGATAGTCCCAACCGTCCTGACCAAACCAGAGCTTGACGTAGTCGCAGCCCAGCTCCTTGGCCAGCTCGGTGGCCTCATTCAACAGCTTGAGTGCCTGGGCTCGTACCGCCGGGTCCGGGTTGGTGATCGAGCCCTTGACATAGTCGCGGTTATAGATCTCCGGAGTAATGGCGACGGCTCGGAGCTGGTTGCGCTCGAGGGCAGCTTTGACGTCGTCCAAATTGCCGTCGAAGTCAGCAAACGGCCAGTTCAGGTCGACGACGGAGAGATCTCCGACCGCTCCAGCCTTGTCGATCTGCTCCAGCAACCCGAGCGGCGGACCGTAACCCTCCGTGGCGTAGCGGTCCTTGTAGGTGGCGAAGTGCCAGATACCCGCGCCGAAAACCGGCATCTCACTCATAGTGCGTGGACTCCAATCCTTAGTAAGGGTCTAGATGATCATCTCTCAGCCCTTGGTGGCGCCGGCAGTCAGACCGCCGACGATCCAGCGCTGCAGGAAGATGTAGGCGATCAAGATCGGCACGACGGCGATCAGGATGCCAGCCGCCAGTCCGGTGTTGTTGTTGGAGAACTGGCCCTGGAAGTTCAGTAGCCCCACCGGAATGGTCTTGTTCGCATCGGAACTCAACAAGATCAGGGCGAAAAGGAACTCATTCCACGTCGCTACGGCGTCGAGAATGAACACCGTGACCAGTGCAGGGGTGGAGAGCGGCAGTATCAGGGTGAAGAAGATTCGCCAGGGCCCAGCTCCATCCATCTTGGCCGCCTCGATGAGCTCGTCCGGTAGCTGTCGAAAAAACGACTGTAGAACCAGCACCTCGAACGGGATCCCGAACGCCAGGTACGGCCCCACCAGACCAGGAATACTGTCAATGGCGCCGAAGCTGCGCAGCAGCACGAAAACCGGCACGATCGTGATGTAGATCGGAATGGTCAGGCCCAGGAACACCGCGAACATGATCGCCGTCCCGAAACGAAGCCGAAGCTTCGCCAGCGCAAAGGCCAGCATCGCCGAGATCAATACGCCCAGCGGCACCTTCAAGATCAGCAGAAACAGGCTGTTCCGGTAAGTGGTGGCGAAGTTGCCAACTCCCCAGGCGTCGGCGAAGTTCTGCAGCGTCCACTCCTGCGGCCATGACAACGCGCCGTTGGCCACGAAGTCCGACAGCGGGCGTAAGGCGGTGGTCACCAGCAGCACCAAAGGCGAGAGCCACAGCAGGGCAACCAGTGTCAAAACGATCGTGATCCCGATACCGCCCTTCCGCTTCGGCTCGCGGCTCAGCTCATCGCTCGGGGCGACGTGAGCGTCCGGCAGCGTCGCAACTGGGGCGACTTCGGCTGAACTACTCATACCGCATGCTCCTTGGTCTGGGATCGGACATAAGGGATGCTGACGGCAATCGCAATGATGGTGATCACCACGGCAATAGCAGTGCCGTAACCGGCCTGGTAGTACTGGAAGACGTTGAAGTACATCCAGGTCCCCATCACTTGAGTAGCCGTGCCGGGGCCGCCATAGGTCATGGCGTAGATCAGATCGAAGACCTTGAAGGAGTCGATCAGCGACAAGGCGAGGACGATGTAGTGGGCGGGTCGGAGGCTGGGCATCGTAATGTGCCAAAACTGTTGGGACTTAGTCGCGCCGTCGACCGTTGCAGCCTCGTACATGTCTTGGCTGATGCCCTGCAGCGCGGCCAAGTACAGCAGCATCGGAAAGCCCACCCGAAGCCAGATAGCGGGCACCATGACTGCGGCGAGTGCGGTCGAGTCCTGGCCCAGCCAAGGCTGGGCCAGGCTGCCCAGCCCGATCAGCCGCAGGAAGGAGTTGATCGCACCGTAATCCGGGTTGTAGAGCCATCCCCAAATCGAGGCGATTGCAACTAGGGGAAGCACGGCAGGGGTGTAGAAGATCAGCCGCAGCACGGGCTTGCCGCGCACCTTGCCGTTCAAGAGGATGGCGAGCGCTAGGCCGATGACGACTGGAAAGACGATGGTGATTACGGTCCAGATGATGTTGTTGATCAACGCCTGAATGACCACCGGGTCCTTCGGCATATTGATGTAATTTTCCAGCCCGACGACGTTGTACGTCGGGCTAAGTCCATCCCAGTCGGTGAAGCTGAACCACAGCGACGATAAGGCGGGGTAGACGAGGAAGATCAAGTACACCGCCAGCGCGGGTAGCGCGAACAGCCAGGCATGGATACCGCCGTACTTGCGGCGCCGGCGCCGGGCGACCGCAGCATCGACCGCCGGCGCCTCGAGAGTTGCCGTGCCCATCGCCGAGCTCAGCCCTTCGCCCAGGCAGACACCGCGTCTTGCATCTGCTTCGCAGCCTCCTCGGGCGTGATCTTGCCCTGAAGCAAGTCACTCTGGATCGAGAAGTACTGGTCGGCTACCTTCTTCGGGAACGCCTGGTCCTGGATGGTGTAGAAGGGCTGTTTTGCCGGCCCTTGGGACCACTCATAGGACAACGGCAGTTCTTTGGGATCAGGCTCCGCGCCAGCGACCGTGGAGCTGGTGACCTTGAGCGCCTTCTGGGTATCCGGCTGGACAATGAAGTCGATCAGTTCAGCAGATTTGTCAGGATTTCCGGACCTGGCGTTGATCATGTACCCCTCGACAAAGCCGGAGTATCGCAGGGGCGTGTGATCGGTCGGCAACTGGAAAACTCCAAAGTCGGCAGAATCCTTCTTCGCCGCCTGGATGGCCTGCACCTCGGTCCACTGGCCTGTGATCGTGTATGCGGTCTTGCCCTGCACGTACTCGGGCTCGATGTCGGAGGGATCGAGACCAAGAGCCCCCTCGGGAATCCACTTCTTGTCCTGCCACTTTTTGAAGTTCGTAAACGCTGTAACGACCTCGGGACGGTCCCAACTCTCCTCCCCTTTAAGGAGCTTGTCGTGCAGCTCTGGACCCGCTGACGTCTCCAGCAGGTACTCGTAGAGCCGCATGATGTGCCAGCCGTACTTGCCGCCGGTCGCCAGGGGTGTGGTTCCGGCGGCCAGGAGCTTCTCGTTGGCCTCTTCCAGCTCGGCGTAGCTCGCCGGTTCGCCACTGATGCCCGCCTTCTCAAACAAAGCCTGGTTGTACCAGGCGCCGATTCCACGGGCTATGAACGGCACGCCCGCCTTCACACCCTCAAAGGTCATACCTCCGATCGCGTCGGTATTGATCTTGGAGTCCCATCCGAACTTCTGGTAGTACGGGGTCAGGTCCAGGGCCTGCTTCGCTGTAACGAAGGGCGCCCCGATCTGTCCGCCCCAGATCCGCCAGACGTCAGGTCCTCTGCCCCCAAGCAGCTCGGTGCGCAGTTTGTCGGGATAAACGGCGGCACCCGAGCCAGGCAAATTGTCCACAGTGGTCGTGGTACCCGCCTGAGCGTCGAACTTAGCAATCTGTTCCTTGAACAGGTCAATGGTGGTCGTGTCCTCATAGGTAAAGACGCGCAGGTTGTTCGAGGCGGGGGCGGACGTGCCACCTTGTCCGGCAGGAGCCGGAGCAGTGCCGCCACCGGTGCAGGCTGCTAGGCCTGCTGCAACTGCCGCAGCTGATAGGCCAATGAAGCCTCGGCGGGTGTAGGTACCAGTCATGTCAATCTCCTCTGTCTTAGGTGAGCTGGCAGGAGGATCAGGCCTCCCGGCCGAACTTGCGAATCTTGGCGAACATGTCTTCAAGCAGGAACCGGATATCCACTGACTCGACGACGCGGATGGGATGTCCGGAGCCGGGCAGATAGTGGCCTTCCTGTCCGAATCGCGGCGCAGGAACGATGCGGAAGTTGCCCCCGCGGGGATACAGCATCAATGAAATCGCCGGCGAGTCTCCCAGTGATCGAGACTCGATCGGTTCTGGCCAGTACCTGCGGTTCCACTCCACCGTCTGGCTGATCAAGTAGTCGGCAAGCTTGCTGGTGCCCCCGATCTTCTCCTCCAGCTCGGCGTAGCTGACGGAGACCTGTGAGTAGACGTTGCTGGGCACCTGCCACACGGTGATGCCCGAGTCGTAGACGACATTGGCTGCTGCGATGTCGTTGCGCAGGTTGAATTCAACACCGGGATAGGTCTCCACACCGCCGTAGCCGACGCCGCCGATCCAGATCACGACGATGTCGCGATGGACGATATCTGGGTCGAGCAAAATCGCGGAAGCCATATCGGTCAGGGGCCCAAGGAACGCGACGAACAAGGGTTGCTGTGCGGTAGCGAGCTTGCTCTCCGCAATGATCAGCTGGGCACCCTCGCTGTCCCGCGGTGTCTGCTCGTCGGGGATCGCAGTCGGCGCGCCGTTCGCAACGGTCACTTGCTGCTCAAGCCCCATGAGGTCAAGCAGCAGATCGATCTCCTCCCGAGACTCCTCCATGCTGCGGTCACTTCGTGAGGCGCCGAACTGAGCCGCGACTAGACCTCGAACGTCGAGCGAGGGTGAAAGAAGCGCGTGCACGATGGCGAACTGGTCGTCAGCCTCGTTCTTAGCATCGGTGTCGATGATGACGCGTCGATGGATGTGGGGCTCCATAGCGCTCCTGTATACTATTTATTCACTACTGTATGATCTATCACTAGGTCTGAATTCGTCAAATCCAGGCACAGTGCGGGCTGGAGAATGGCTCCAAAAATCAATCTGAGGAGTTATCCCGTGTCCAGAGCTTCATTCGACGAGTTGATCTTGGCGATCGACCAGGGAACGACCAACTCGAAGGCAGCTTTGATCAGCGCCGAGGGCCGAGTGGTTTCCGGCGGCAGTGCACCGGTTGGGATCTCCTCCCCCCGTCCGGGCTGGGTCGAGCAAGACGCGGACCGCCTCTGGTCGAGCGTGCTAGAAGCGGTGGCGGGCTGCCTTGCAGACGTTCCCGACGCCAAGATCGCCGGCATCGCACTATCCACCCAGCGCGAATCGGTCGTGGGCTGGCGGGCCAGCACCGGGACACCACTCGGCCCAGTGATCGGCTGGCAGGACCGACGTACCGCGACCTGGTGCAGTGAAACATTCACCGACCTCGACCGCAAGCAAGTCCGCGACCGTAGCGGCCTCCGTATCGACCCGATGTTCTCCGCACCTAAGATGCGCTGGGTCTTGGACCATCTGCCGACCGGCGTCCAAACTGACGATGTACGACTCGGCACAGTCGACTCATGGCTTATTTGGCAACTGACCGGCGGCGCGGAGCATCTGTGCGAAGCCGGAAACGCTTCTCGTACCCTGCTCTACGACGTCGCCGAGCTCGACTGGAGCAAGGACATGCTCGACGTCTTCGGCGTACCGGCCAACGTTTTGCCCGCTACCGTGGCGTCCGACCACGGCTTCGGCATGACGAGCGGTGTCCCATTGGTGCCCGACGGCACGCCTATTTTGGCCGTGCTCGCCGATTCACACGCAGCCTTGTTCGGCCATGGCTGTACCGAGGTCGGTGAGGCCAAGGCCACTTACGGCACCGGCACGTCGGTGATGGCCCCGGTCGCCGAACTTTCAGCGAGCGAAGAACGGGTGCCGACGACCTTGGCTTGGGTCATCGCCAAATCACCGACCTACGCCCTGGAGGGAAACATCCTGTCATCCGGCGCCACCTTGGCGTGGGCGGCTGAGCTGCTCACTGACGGCAGCGTTG
>JAICEV010000195.1 GCA_025923975.1 Propionibacteriaceae bacterium | reverse complement strand
GCGTTCAAGGGCTCTTGGGGATCCGCCCGGACCGCGTAGGCCGCCATCATGCCCTCACCCTATGGGGCGTTGACCGACGCTTGAGGTCGCCAAGTGGCTTGGCCCGATACAGTGCGTCGCGTGAGCAACGACGCCGACGCCTTGGTCGAGGCCTTCCATGCTCAAACCGATCGGCGGCCTGCCGGAGTCTGGGCAGCGCCTGGCCGAGTCAACCTGATCGGCGAACACACCGACTACAACGACGGCTACGTCATGCCGTTCGCCCTCGCACAGCGGGTGCTGATCGCAGCGGCTCCACGCCAGGACGGCAGCTGGAGCGTAACGTCGCTGAACAATCACTCGACCGAGACCTTTGAATCAGCCGACCTGCAGCCGGGCATGACAGGCTGGCAGGCATACGTGGCCGGCGTCGTATGGGCCCTGGAGGAGGCAGGGCACCGGCTTGGCGGAGCTGACCTCGTTCTTTCATCCGATGTTCCAGTCGGCGCGGGTTTGTCATCATCGGCAGCTCTGGAGTGTGCCGTGTTGACTGCGCTTGCCGACCTCAACGACCTCGACATTGCGGGGCTGGAGCGCGCCAAGCTCGCGAGGCGCTCCGAGAACGCCTTCGTCGGCGCCCCGACCGGCTTGATGGACCAGGCCGCCTCCACGCTGTGTACCGCTGGCAACGCGCTGTTCTTCGACTGTCGAACGACCGAGGCCGAGCAGGTTCGATTCGACACCAGCAGCGCTGGGCTAGAAATCCTGGTCCTCGACACCAAGACGCCCCACGCGCTGGTCGACAGCGAATACGCTGCCCGCCGAGCAAGCTGTGAGGAAGCTGCCCGGCTGCTCGGCGTACCGGCGTTGCGCGATGTCAGCGACGTGGATACCGCACTGCAGCAGCTTCCTGATCCGGTGATCCAGCGCCGGGTACGCCATGTTGTCACCGAGAATGCTCGGGTGCTGGAGGCCGTCAGCGTCTTGCGGGCCGGCCGAATCGCCGACCTGGCGCCGCTCTTGGATGCCTCGCACGCTTCGATGCGGGACGATTTCGAGATCACCGTGCCACCGGTGGACCTTGCCGTCGAGGTGGCCCGGGGCTCTGGAGCCCTCGGCGCTCGGATGACCGGCGGAGGCTTCGGCGGTTGCATCATCGCACTGGTCCCGGCCGGCGAAGCTGAGCGGATCGGTCGTGAGATCGCGAAGAGCTTCGCGACCGCGGGATACGGTCCGCCGGTGCACTTCACGGCCGTTCCGTCTGCCGGCGCGCAGCGGTTGCAATGAGCCGCTCTTCATCGTTGCGATCGGATTCCAAACCGACCGGCATCGATCAAACGCAAGCATCGCGTGGAAGGATTCAGTCTGTCCTCAGGATCGAACCGCCGCTAGCAGGGCGGGTGAAAACGCGGCAATCAACCCGGGGCTCACGAGGACCTGGGTTGGAAGGGAGTAGCACACAATGAATGTCCGGATCAAGCTCGGTGTGGTCGCGGCCTCGGTCGCCGCACTTGCTTTGAGCGCTTGTGGATCGAGCTCGTTGAGCGGGGAGCCCGGCGCTGAGGAGGCTCCGTCGGTCGCTGTTAGCGAGAATGTGGATCTTGCCAGCAAGCTGCCCGAGAGCATCAAGAGCGCGGGCGTGATCAAGATCGGCACTGACCCGACCTACGCCCCGAATGAGTTCCTGGCCGCCGACGGTAAGACTGTCCAGGGCTTCGACGTCGACCTCTTCAACGCGGTCGCTGCCAAGTTCGGCGTCAAGACCGAATGGGAGCCCTCGAAGTTCGGCAGCATTATCACCGGCGTCAATGGCAAGAAGTACGACATGGGCATCTCCTCGTTCACGATCAACTCGGATCGCCTGAAGGAGGTTGACATGGTCAGCTACTTCAATGCCGGCACGCAGTGGGCCACGCAACCGGGGAACCCCAAAGGCCTCGAGCCAGATAGTGCGTGCGGTAAGAACGTTGCCGTGCAGACCGGAACAGTGCAGGAGACCGACGATCTTCCGGTTCGGCAAAAGGCGTGCGGTAGCAACAAGATCAACGTTTTGTCTTATGACAGCCAGGCTCAGGCCACCAGCGCGGTGGTCACTGGCAAGGCTGACGCCATGCTGGCCGACTCGCCGATCGTGGCGTATGCGGTGAAGCAGTCCGGCGGGAAGTTGGAGCCGCTGGGTGACGTCTACGATGCCGCGCCGTACGGCTATGTGCTGCCCAAGGGTGAGACCGAGTTCGCTGAGGCGATCGTTGAGGCGCTGAAGCAGCTCGAACAGGAGGGCGCCTACAAGGCTGCACTCGAGAAGTGGGGCGTTGAGGGGGGCGCTATCTCTGACTTCGCAGTAAACCCGGCGTCATGACAACCACAACGGAGGCCCGACCGGCGGTCAGTGATGACCGCCCCGGGCTGATCCACGCAACACCGGTTCGCCACCCGTGGCGCTGGGTCGCCATCGCCGTGATCGTGGTGTTGGCCCTCATGTTCCTCAACATGTTGATCTTCAACCCGGCATTCAACTGGCCATTTGTCCTTGAGGCGATGATCCAGAGCCCGGTGATCGAGGGCTTCTGGAAGGGCACCATCCTCGTCACGATCCTGGCGATGCTCTTCGGCGTCATCCTCGGGGTGATCTTGGCTGTCATGCGGCTGTCGGACAACCCCATCCTCAGGGGTGTCTCGTGGTTGTACACCTGGTTCTTCCGCGCCATCCCTCGGTATGTGCTACTCGTCATCATGGGCCAGCTTGGACTCCTCTTCGCAGAAGGCATCGCCCTCGGTGTGCCTTTCGACTGGAAGATCATCGAGTGGCTTGGTCTAAGTGGCGACTGGCGGATTGGGCCCTTCGATGCCAATGCGATCTTCGTCGGTCTGGCTGGCGGTGTGATCGGTCTCGCTGCGTCAGAGGCTGCCTATATGGCGGAAATTGCGCGCGCCGGGATTCTCAGCGTCGACAGGGGCCAGATGGAGGCTGCGCAGGCGCTCGGCATGAGTCGCGGCAAGGCAATGCGCCGGATTGTGCTGCCTCAGGCTATGCGTGTGATCGTTCCGCCGACCGGCAACGAGACCATTGCCATGCTCAAGGACACCTCGCTGCTGATCGGAATTCCGGTCGGCACCGAGCTCTTCTTCCAGCTGCAGGCCATTGGCAATCGGACCTTCCAAGTCTTTCCGATCTTGGTGGCGGCCACGCTTTACTACCTGATCGCCTCCAGCGTCCTGATGGTCGGCCAGGCGTACCTGGAGCGGCACTTCGGACGCGGCTTCGGCGTCCAGGTGAGCGCGGACAAAGAGGAGGCGGACAAAGGCCTAGCGATCGGGGCAGCGAAATGACGACCACGGCGACGGACACCGAGCATCTCGTACACGCGGTCAATGTCACCAAGGCGTTCGGCAGCAATGAGGTGCTGAAAGGCATTGACATGACCGTTGACGCCAAAGAAGTCGTGTGCTTGCTCGGCCCCAGCGGGTCGGGCAAGACCACCTTCCTGCGTCTGATCAACCAGATGGAGACTCTCACGGGTGGCCGGATCTGGGTTGGCGGGGAGCTCATCGGGTTCGAGGACCGCAACGGCAAGCTGCACGTGCGCAAAGACAAGGACATCGCACGGCAGCGGGCGCGGATTGGCATGGTCTTCCAGCGCTTCAACCTCTTCCCGCATATGACCGCCCTCGGAAATGTGATAGAAGCGCCGGTCAAGGTCAAGCGGCTACCTAAGGCGGATGTCACGAAGGAGGCCTTGGAGCTGCTTGACATGGTCGGCCTCGGAGATCGGGCCAGGTACTATCCCTCGCAGCTCTCCGGCGGGCAGCAGCAGCGGGTGGCGATTGCGCGGGCCCTGGCCATGAAGCCGGAACTGCTGCTCTTCGATGAACCCACATCGGCCCTCGACCCGGAGCTGGTGGGCGAGGTTCTTGGGGTCATGCGCAACCTCGCCGAGGAGGGAACGACCATGATCGTGGTCACCCACGAGATGGCCTTTGCACGTGAAGTTGCCGACCGCGTCGTGTTCATGGATCAAGGTGTGGTCGTCGAGGAGGGCCCGCCGAATGAGGTGCTGCTGAATCCCCAGGAGGAGCGCACCAAGTCATTCCTCCGCCGCGTCAAGCACGAGGCCGAGACGGAGGCCGCGCACGACGCCGAGCTGGCCAGGATCCTCGAAGAGGCTGCTGGCTAGCGGGCGCAGTCGCTGCACTTGGGAATTCAGACGAAGTGCCGGCTAACTCAGTTCATTCACGGCTGCGTTTTATCGGCAGGCGGACCGACGAAGACCGCGGTCGACCGAGGGTGCAGCACGCCGACGAGAACGGCAATCGCCAATGCGGCTAGGGCTACCGACACCCAGGTGGTCGCACCGCCTCGGAAGCTCCAAGCGATCGGGAGCAAGATCAGCTGGGTAGCCACCGCCGGTCCCCTGCTCCATCGTCTGCCCAGGAATACGCCTCGCGCCACCAGGAGGAGTAAAAGGCCGAAGCCGGCCATCAGAATCGCCACGCCAACCCCAACCTCAGCGCGCGACATCCTGATCTGCCCGACCTCAAACACCGCGTATGCCAGTCCGGCGAGTCCCTCAAGCGCCAGCAACGCGGCTGCAACGACGATCGTGAGCGGCCGTCCTCCCAACGCAGATGTCGCTGTCATCGGATGTGTTTTGGGGCGATTGGAGCGGGTACAACCGGTTTAAGAGACAGCAATGACCGTAACTGGACCGAAATGTGAGGCACCGAACGCTCGAAAGTCTTGTATTGCCTCTCAATACTTGAAAGTCTTGGGGAGCGCGAGTCAAGGCTCAGTGTAGAGGACTCGTGGCTTCCCCGTCCTGCGGGGTCCTACGCCAGGGACCCAGAAGCAACCAGTTAGGAGTGTAACGCCATGGATTGGCGCCACCGGGCCGCTTGCCTGGATGAGGACCCTGAGCTGTTCTTCCCGATCGGGAATACCGGCCCAGCCCTCCTCCAGATAGAAGAGGCCAAGCAGGTCTGCCGGCGATGCGACGTCAGAGACGCATGCCTGCAATGGGCGCTGGAAGCTGGTCAGGATCATGGTGTCTGGGGCGGTCTCAGCGAAGATGAGCGGCGAGCGTTGAAGCGCCGCGCCGCACGAGCGCGCATCCGCACCGCGTAACCCGAGGCTTCAGCAGCAGCAATGAACGCCGGGAAGATCCCCGGCGTTTTTTGCGTGCCAACAAATGTGCGTCAGTCCACGGCTTAGAGGGGAATTTCCACCACGGCAAGCGTGCCCGGACCATGCGAATGGCCACCGAGCTCGAAGGTGCCTTCCATCTCAGCCACCAGGGTGTTCACGATCGACAGACCTAGGCTTCGTGATTTACGCCAATCGAAGCCATTCGGCAGACCGCGGCCATCGTCGCTGATCTCAACCCGGAGCCGACCGTCGAATCGGGTCGGAACTACGCGAATTTCGCCTGACTGGTGCGAGAGGCCGTGTTCTACGGCGTTCTGGCAGAGTTCGCTGATAACCATCGCCAGACTCGTGGCGACCTCTGCTGATAGCACCCCAAAGCTGCCCTCGCGAATCGCGGAAACCCCACCCCATGACGAGGCCACATCGCCGACCATGCGGAGCAGCTCATCAGCCACCCTGTCGAACTCAACGATCTCGTCGAACGCCTGCGACAGGGTCTCGTGCACGATGGCGATCGATGCGACCCGCGACATGGCGTCCGTCAGCGCGACTTTCGCGTCAGCAGACTCGATTCGCCGGGCCTGCATCCGGAGCAGCGCTGCGACTGTCTGCAGATTGTTCTTGACCCGATGGTGGATCTCGCGAATAGTGGCGTCTTTTGTCACCAGCTCGCGCTCTTTGCTCCGCAGATCGCTCACATCGCGGCAGAGCACGATGGCCCCCACCCGTTTGCGGCCTTCGACCAGCGGCAACACCCGAATCATGAGATGCGCCTCTCCGGATACCAGCTCAGTCCTGCGTGCAGCGCGACCGGACAGCACCGACTGCACTGAGTCATCGACCGGGTCGGGGCTGGTAGGCAGGAGCTCCGCTGTCAGGCCGCCAAGAGGCTCACCCACGAGATCGCCGCGCAGCCCAAGCCGGCGATAAGCACTCAGCGCGTTCGGGCTGGCGTACCTCACCTCCCCCGCCCGATCGAGACGAATGAATCCGTCTCCCACTCGTGGACTGAACGCCAGATGTGTGGCATCGCTCGGGATCGGGAACGCCCCGGCGGTGATCATCCTGGCCAGTTGCGTTGCAGCCTCGAGATAGGCCTGCTCCAATGAGCTCGGCGCACCGCGAATGGCCAGCTGACTCGTATGCTGTTCGACGACTGCGACTACGCGGTTGCCGATCTTCACGGGAATGGCGTGGCTATCGACGGGCAGCCCCGCGTGCAACCTGCGCTTGCTGGTTCGGACAATCTGGCCGCTGAGGAAGGCCTCTGACACCAGATGCTCAGGGGCGTACGCGATGAGGTCGCCCACGACATCGTCGAAGAGTGAGGTCGCGCCGGTGAACGGGCGGATCTGAGCTGCAGCCCAAAAGACGTTGGGGTCGCGGTCCAGAACCCATAAGACCAAGTCAGAGAAGCTCAAATCGGCGAGCAGCTGCCACTCCGAGACCAGGAGCTTCAACCAGTGATGGTCGCTCTCGGAGAGGTCCGTGTGCTCGGAGATGATCTCCGACATGGACGGCATGCCGTAACCCTACGGCCGCCGCCAACAGCTGTGTGCACAGGCACTCTGACGGCAGTCCCGGCATAAGGTCGGTGCGTTGGGCATGGCGGCCTAAAGCCATTAGGCCGTTTGGGTGCTTGTGATCAGAAAGGCCCCAGATCCGAGCCCGGATGCGGCCGTTTGGGTGCTTGTGATCAGAAAGAACCCAAATCCGAGCCCGGATGCGGCCGTTTAGGGGCTTGTTAT
>JAICEV010000194.1 GCA_025923975.1 Propionibacteriaceae bacterium | reverse complement strand
CACGCGACACGACGGTTTCCAACGGGCAACCTGGACCGCGCTAGCAACTAATGGCAACAACTTTTCGGCGCGGCTCATCCCGTGGGTGAATGGACATGACCCCCACGCGACACGCCTCAGGAGTCCCTATGTTGCGTCCCAAAGACACCAGCACTCGCGAACGTAAGAGCCTGAATGGTATGTGGCAGTTCGCGTTAGACCAGGCAGGCGCGGGTCGATCCGGCCAGTGGTTCATGAGGCCGCTTCCGGACGCTCGCGAGATGGCCGTGCCGGCCAGCTTCAACGACATCGCCGCCGACGCGGCGGTCCGCGACTACTTCGGCGACATCTGGTACCAGACCAGCGTCTGGATACCGCGTGGCTGGCAGGGGCGGCGCATTGTGCTGCACTTCGAGTCCGCAACGCATCGCGCCACAGTCTGGGTGAACGATGTCGAGGTTGTCTCCCATGAAGGCGGGTACACCCCGTTCGAGGCTGACATCACCGAGCACGTCACCGCTGGTGAGCAGGTCCGGATCACTGCTGTAGTGAACAACACGCTGAGCTTTCAGTCGATCCCGCCCGGCGTCATCGAGGACACTCCTGCCGGCAAGCGTCAGATCTACTGGCACGACTTCTTCAACTACGCGGGGATCCATCGGACGGTCTGGTTGTATGCGACAGATCCGGCGCACATCACGGACGTGACAGTAGTGACCGACCTCGATGGCGCTACCGGTGTGGTCAACTACACGATCGAGGCCGAAGGGGCTGATGATCTCCAGACCAGGGTGACCCTGCGAGATGCTGACGGGCAAGAAGTTGCCACCAAAACCGGGACGACCGGCACGCTGCACATTCCGAACGTGAACAAGTGGGCTCCCGGGGACGGCTACCTCTATGAGCTCGAGCTTCAGCTGGTCCAGGGTGACACCGTCCTCGACAGCTACACCCAAAGTGTCGGGGTCCGAACCGTCAAGGTGGACGGGATCAAGTTCTTGATCAACGGGGAGCCTTTCTCATTCAAGGGCTTCGGCAGGCACGAAGATCTGCCGGTCATCGGCAAGGGCCACAACGACGCGTACCTCTTACACGACTTCGAGTTGCTGAGATGGATTGGAGCGAATTCCTTCCGTACCTCGCACTACCCGTACTGCGAAGACGTTCTTGATTACGCCGACCGGCAGGGCGTTGTGCTGATCGATGAGACTGCTGCGGTTGGCTTGAACATGGGTCTGGGTGGCGGCATCTTCGGCGGCCAGGGCTACAAGACGTTCTCCCCCGAGACCGCCAACGATGTCACCCAGCAGGTTCATGCTAAGGCGATTCGGGAACTCATCACCCGAGACAAGAACCATCCCAGTGTGGTGCTCTGGAGTATTGCCAACGAGCCGGAGTCCGAGACGCCGGAGGCAGAAGACTATTTCCGACCACTCTTCGACGTAGCCCGCGAGGCCGACCCGACCCGCCCAGTGGGCTTTGTCAACGTCATGCTCGCCCCGCACGGAAAGTGCCGGGTGTCCAAGTTCGGCGACGTGTTAATGCTTAACCGCTATTACGGCTGGTATGTCAACACCGGTGATCTGGAGGCAGCCGAGCTGGCCTGGGAGGAGGAACTGACCGCTTGGGCCGGGGAAGGCAAGCCGATCATCATCACCGAGTACGGGGCCGACACCTATCCCGGTTTGCACTCGGTGGTAGCCGGAAACCCGTGGAGCGAGGAATACCAGGTCGAATACCTAGACATGAATCACCGGGTGTTTGACCGTATCGAGGCGGTCGTCGGCGAGCACGTGTGGAACTTCGCCGACTTCACTACGACGTCTGGAATTATGCGCGTTGGCGGCAACAAGAAAGGCGTCTTCACTCGCGATCGGCAGCCGAAGACGGCCGCTCACGCGCTACGCCGGCGCTGGCGCGATGACCTCTGATTCGCTGCCATCTTGAAGGCTTAGGAGCTCCCGTACGCATGAACAATTCGACACCACCTGGCGCCGGCAGCCCGAGGCGTCGACCGCGAATAGCGGTCAACCCGATCCCGTACTGGTTCCGAGATGGAAAGGTCGACAAATCCAAAGAGGTGTTCGACCAAGCCTTCGCTGACTTCGCCAACATCGGGTTC
Source organism: Propionibacteriaceae bacterium (assembly GCA_025923975.1). Taxonomy (GTDB): domain Bacteria; phylum Actinomycetota; class Actinomycetes; order Propionibacteriales; family Propionibacteriaceae; genus Microlunatus. The sequence goes on along the minus strand of JAICEV010000194.1, from coordinate 4,783 downwards.
ACTGCGGTGAAGGCTGACGTGCCCGAAGGGATGTCAGTGACCGAGTACGCCGAGTGGATCGGCAGTTACGGCCTTGCTCCTTCGCTCAGCCTCTTCAGCTCACCGTTCGACGAAACGATCGACATCATGGACGAGGTCGAACGCGCGAAGCGGTTCGCAGCCGATCAGGTTGCCCTCGGCTTGGATCGGACGATGGTCTCTTCCATGGAAATACCGGCGCGAATGGCTCAACCGGCCGTGGGCGCGGACTTCGACAAGGACCGGTTCGCACTCGCGGTCGAGAACTGCGGCATCGTCTGTCAGGTGCTGCAGAGCGAAGGCCTGCGCCCGCTGCACCACTCCCACGTCGGCGGTGTGTTTGAAACCGAAGACGAGATTGTGCGACTACTCGAGACGCTTGGATCAGACATCATCGGGGTGGGCCCCGACACTGGGCATCTGCGTTGGGCAGGCGTTGACCCCGCCGCCTTTATCCGTCGCTATGCCGACCGGATCGGTGGCATCCACATCAAGGACTGCTTTCCCGACTATCTCGATCCCGCCGATGGAGCGGGTATGGGTTACCGCGAGCTCTCCGCCAGTAAGCGGCTTTGGGCCGAACCGGGCAGTGGCGTGGTGGACTTTGACGCTGTCGTTACCGCGATGCCCGAAGACTACGACGGCGATTACATGATCGAGGTGGACGAACCCAGCGTCGACTCGCGGCACGAGTCCCACAGACTGTCGTTCGAGTGGGCCCGGCAGGCGCTGAGCTTCGCGCAGATCTGAATGAGGTCGAACCCGGTAGACCGCATCGGAATACGGCAACGAGGGTGAGTTCGTGCCGGGCAAGTCGACGGCGGACTTCGTCAAGTCACTGGAGCCGCCCTGCCGGATGCTGATCATGGTTAAGGCCGGGGCGCCTACTGACGCGGTAATCGACGAACTAGTGCCGCTGCTGGACAGGGGCGAGATCATCATCGACGGCGGCAACGCGCACTTCCCGGACACGATGCGGCGGGAGGCGGCGCTTCGGGAACTTTCGTCGGCACCGGTGTATCCGGCGTGAAAGGGTGCGCTGAACGGACCCTCGATCATGCCGGGCGGCTCGCGATACGAGTCGCTCGGTCCACTGCTCGAGTCGATCGCAGCGAAGGTCGACGGCGTACCCTGCTGCACCTACGTCGGCCCGGGAGGTGCCGGACATTTCGTGCAGACGGTGCACGACGGCATCGAGTACGCAGACATGCAACTGATCGCCGAGACGTATGACTTGATCAAGCAGGCGACGGGTACGTCTGCATCAGAGATCAGTCAGATCTTTCGCACCTGGAATGAAGGTGATCTTGAGTCGTTCTTGATCGAGATCACTGCCGAAGTGCTCGGGCAGACCGATGCTGAACCGGGCAAACCCTTCGTCGACATCGTGCTGGATCAGGCCGAGCAGAAGGGCACGGGCGCTGGACCGTACAAAACGCTCTTGATCTTGGTGTGCCGATCACCGGCATCGCGGAGGCGACCATGGCCCATGCCTTGTCCGGTTCGGTACCGCAGCGGGAGCCAGACGGGCGCACGGTCCACCAGAGGGGCTGAACGGGTAGCAGGTCGAAGCTGCCATCGATCAGAAGCGCCGACCTAGTCTTGCGCGGGCTTGCACCCCGTGGACGTAGGCCAGCCAGCGCGGGCTGGGGGAGCACTCGCCGCGCTCCATCGAGTGCACCAGTTCGACGACCCGATCGTTGCACGGGGTGGGCACGCCGAGATCGCGCCCGCGCGACGCCACGCCGCCGTTGACCACATCGACCTCAGTCAAGCGCCCCGCGTCGAGGTCCTGCAGCATCGAGGGGCGGACGTTGCCGGACTCCTTCATGTACTCAACGAGCGCCGCGTCGTCGAAGCGGTACGGATCGACATGGACCGACTCGAGCCTCAGCTTCTGCGCATCGGCCACCGCCACCCCCTCAGCCCAGAGCGCGAACACCGCGTCGCGGCCCTGCTCAGCGACACCGCCATAACGCAGGCCGGACACCGCCGCGAGACCCGTGAAAGTGCTGTTGATCAACAGCTTTGACCAGATCATGCCGCGCACGTTGGATGTGAGTCGTACCGGACCGACCGGCTCGAGACAGCGCGCGAGCACCCGCGCGCGCTCACTGTCGGAGCCGTCCAACTCGCCGATCATGTAGCCGCCGAGCGAATCCCGCACGAGTCGCCCCGGGGCCACGTTCGAGCCACCCCACTCGACAATGCAGGCAAGCAGGTTGCCCTTGCCGACAATGCCCTCCATGCGGTCTTGAATAAGTCCATTGCCTAGCGACACAAATGTATCGATGCCGCCGCGCGCGACGAGCGGCTCAAGCACCTCCCGGTGCTGCGGCGACTTGACAGCGATCAGCGCGAAGTCGAAGTCACCATCAAGCTCGTCGATGCTGGTGACGGCCCCCAGCCGGACGGTATGCTTCACGCCCTCCTGCTCGTAGACGAGCCCGGGATTGCGCAGCCGCGCGACGTGCCCGGCGTTGGCGTCGAGCACCACAACGTTGCACGGCATCTGTGCAGCGGTGATGCCCCCGATCGCCCCGCCACCCACAACGAGGATCCTCGGCATGAACCTCAGCGTAGGCGGCAATGTGGCGCCGAGCCTACCCGCGACGACGACCCGCGCGAGGCTCCTGCGCTGGCCTTACTGAATGTGTTTTCCTCCGTTCGTCAGGGCACTTGAGACCCAGCCGCCAGTCAGCGCGGCGGCAGTCATCTGACCTGTGCCTTACTTAACAGCGCCGAGGGATAGACCTTGGACCAGTTTGTCTTGGGCAGCGAAGCCGGCGATGATCACTGGGAGTGAGACGACGGTTGCGGCCGCACACACCTTGGCTAGGAATAGGCCTTGGGATGTTACGAAGCTGGTTAGGAATACCGGTGCTGTGCCTGCGATGACGCTGGTCAACGTGTTGGCCAGGAGGAGTTCGTTCCAGGCGAAGATGAAACAGATTAGTGCGGTGGCTGCGATTCCGGGTGAGATGATCGGCACGATGATGCTGCGTAGGGTGCGGATCAGGCCGGCGCCGTCCATGGCGGCGGCTTCGAAGAGTTCGACCGGGATGTCGGCCAGGAAGGACCGCATCATCCAGACCGCGATGGGCAGGTTCATAGCGGTGTAGAGGATCAACAAATAGTTGATGTTGTCCAGCAAACCGAGATATCTGGCGAAGATGTAGAGCGGCAGCAGACCGGCAACGGCGGGCAGCATTTTGGTGGAGAGGAAGAAGAACATCGCGTCGGTCCATTTTTGGATGGGTTTGACCGAGAGCGCGTAGGCGGCGGGGATGGCCAGCAAGATCACCAAGATGGTGGAGACGATCGATGCGGTTGCTGAGTTGATCAACGGCGGCCAGGGGCTGGCGCCGGAGGAGGCGCCGAAGAATTCGCGGTAGCCGTCCAGGGTGAGGGGGGCGAAGAAGCTGGGCGGGTTGGTTGATGCGTTGACCTCCGAATGCAGGCTGGTCAAGATCATGTAGAAGACCGGGAAGACGAAGAGGATGCCGATGGCCCAGGCGGCGATGCCGGCGATGGTGTTGCCGGTGCGGGAGCCGAGCCGGCGGCCGCGTTCGGCGGATTTCTTGCGTTCGGCGGCGAGCTTGCTGGGGGCGGGAGCGAGTGCGCTGGTCATCAGGACTCCTCGAACAGGGTAGATACGGTACGTAAGAGGAAGGTGGCGATGGCGATGGAGAAGATCACCACGACCACACCTTGGGCGGAGGCAAGACCGTAGTTTTGGGCGCTGTAGAGGGTTTCGTAGACGGTGAAGGGCAGGTTGGCGGTGCCGAGCGAGCCGGCCGTCATGACGAAAACCGTGTCGAAGGTTTGGAGGACATAGATCGAGCCGAGCAGCCCGCCGAGCTCAAGATAACGTCGCATATGGGGCATGGTGATGTTGCGGAAGGTTTGCCACGGACTGGCTCCGTCGACGGCGGCCGCCTCGAGGATGTCACCTGGGCGGGACTGCAAACCCGCCAGCAGGATCAAGGTCATGAACGGTGTCCAGTACCAGATCAACTGCACCTCAATCGCCAGCCGTGGGAACTGGGTGATCCAGTCCGGTTGCGGGCCGCCGACCCAGGTGAGCAGGCCGTTGAGCAGCCCGTAGACGGGGTTGTAGATGGCGTGCTTCCACAACAATGCTGCGGCAACCGGCACGATCAGGAACGGGGTGATCATCATGGTGCGGACCGCGCCGCGGCCGAAGAAGTTGCGGTTCAACAACAACGAGATGCCCAAGCCCAACGCCAAGGAGACCAGCACCACGGTCACGGTCAATACCACGGTGAAGAACACACTGGAGCGCAGCGCCGGATCAGTAAAGACCGTCACATAGTTGTTGAGGGTGCCGAAGGCGATCTCGTTGGGATAGTTGGCCTCCCAGTTCATGAACGAGATGATGATCGTGGCCAGGAACGGGATCTGGGTCAAGATGATGGTGAACACCAAGGCCGGCAGCAGCGGAAACCGGCGAACCCAGCCCTTCTTGTCCATCCAGCGTTGGTTGAAGCTCGGTTTGGGCTCCTTCTTCTTGGCTGCCTTGGCCTCGGCCTTGGTGTCCAGCGGCGTCGCCGTTGTAGTGGCCATATCCGCCATTCCTCCTAATCAGAATTGAAGTGAGCTGTCGAGGAGATGGCGCCGAGCCTCTCGAGGAGTTCACCTCAACGTTTAGCTGTCGGGAGTGATCTGGGGCCCCGGCAGGCCCAGACCAGGTGAGCCTGAGCCTGCCGATGCCATCAGATCTTTGTTACTGGCCCTGGTATTT
>JAICEV010000193.1 GCA_025923975.1 Propionibacteriaceae bacterium | reverse complement strand
TGTAGCTGAGCTGACCGGACTGGACCTTCGCCGCTACCGCCGAGTCGACGTCCTTCAAGTGCAAATGCGCGATCCGTTCCGGGGCTTGTCGAGCCATCTCGGCGGGATCCGTCCCACCGATGAGTAGATGGCCGGGGTCCAGGCACAAGGAGATCCGTGAACCGTGCAGCACCTGCTGCACCTCCTCCCCTGTCTCGATCATCGTGCCGACGTGGGGATGTAGCACTGCCCGGATACCTCTATCGGCGGCCAGCGCCGCCACCCGATCAAGGTTGGAGAACAGTCGTTTCCACCCCGCCTCATCAAGCTGCGGCCGGGTGTCATAGCCGGCGGAGCCGGTGACGGCAGACAAGACGAGGACCTCTGCTCTGGAGGCGACGTAGCCGTCGAGGATGCGGTCTACCTCAGGAACAGGGTCGTGTCCTGGCATGTGCAAGAGCAGCGGCGTAAACCCGCCAATAGCCTGCAAGCCATGCTCAGACAACACGCTGGCCATTGCCGCTGGCTCGCTCGGCAGAAAACCTTCGGGTCCGAGCTCGGTCGCCAGTAGGCCTACCTGGCGCATCTCCGCAAGCACTCGGTCCGGACCCAGCTGGTAACCCCAGCCTGGCACTTCGCATACACCCCAGGAGATCGGTGCGCCGGCGATCTTGCTCGCTGGATGAGTAGTTTGCTGGGTGGTCACGGGATTCGAGCCTCCTGGTACGCGTCCACCCATTCGGGGTTTGCCACTGCGGCCGGCCGACGTCCCGCAAGCACATCGCGTACGCCACGCGCCGCATCCGCGAGCGTTGCAGCCCTGGCGCGCCGCGTCATTCCCATCAGGTGCGGTGTGAGTACCACGTCGGGGTGGTCAAACAGGGCGTGGTGTTCAGGTGGTTCAGGCTCGAACACATCGAGCCCCACGCCGGCGAGCCGTCCCGACTCAAGCGCTACGAGAGCGGCGTCGAGGTCAACCAATCCGCCGCGGCCGCAGTTGATCAGCACGACTCCTGGCCGTACGCGATCCAGAAATGCCTCGTTGATCAAGTGATGGGTTTCGACGGTCAGGGGTACGTGCAGCGTCAGGACGTCGCTTGCCGAGGCGAGCTCCAACACGTCAGGAGAAGCAATCTCGGCCGGCGGCGCGCTGAACGGGTCGTACGCCAACACCTGCATCCCGAACGCTGCGGCGAGCTCGCCAACCCGCCGCCCGATCCGTCCGTAGCCGATGATGCCGATGGTGGCGCCGTCCAAGTCACCCATAGAAAGGCGATCGCGATCCGACCACTGGTCGTGCCGGACGAGATCGGTCGATGGCCCTAATCGCTTGACGAGATGCAGGGCCAGCGCGAACACCCCCTCGGCTACGGCTCTGGTGCCGCTTCCAGGGGTGATGACGACCGGGATGCCTCGTGCGGTGGCTGCCAGGAGATCGACGTGGTCGACACCGACGCCGGTGCGTGCAATTACGCGCAGCCGTGGAGCGCGGGCGAAGAACTCGGCATCGACAACGGCATCGGCACGGACGATCGCGCCGACGGCATTGGCAATGTGCTGCGCGTTTGGATCGGCGACGAAAGCGATCTCTTCGCTGAGGACCCCAGTGACCAGCGCCGGATCAACGCTGCCGAGTGCCACGACTACCGGACGGTCGACAGTCACTTTTCGTCACCCGCTCGCTGTGGCGGATGGCGCCGGTTCGCCGCCGAATGTCGCACGCGGCACTGCTGGGACGTGCTGCCACGTGCCGCTTTCTGCGGAGGCCGCTGCAGCCGCGATGACCTCAGCCACATGATGGGCGTCGTCGACGGTGGAGTTACGCCGCTCGCCGCCAGTCACCGCGACAAGGAACTTCTTCGCCTCGATGACTTTCAGATCGTCGTAGCCCATGCTGTTGCCAGGACCTGGCTGAAAGTGTGCATAGTCACCGAGGTAGGAGTTGCTGAGCACAGTGGTGTAGCCGTAATGCGGGCCCCCACGACCCACGCAAACCCGCAGTTCGTTCATCTGCTCGAAGTTCCAGCTCGCCGAGCCTTCAGTCCCATATATCTCGAACCCCAGACCACACTGGGGTCCGACGATGATCCGGGAGGCCTCCAGCGTGCCCACCGCTCCCGCCGCCCGAGAGTCCGTCGCGAAACGCACGAGCGCCGCGGTGTAGTCGTCGTTTTCCACCGCTCCCAGTTCGCCGTCCTCAATGACCGCGAAGTGGGTGCCAGTACCCATGGGCAGAATCGGCCGCTCGGTGTAGACCGTGCTCGTCAGGGCGGTCACCTCGCTGATCGGCCCGAGCAGGTACTGCACGAGGTCGATGACATGGCTCAACAGGTCGCCGAGCGCACCCGAGCCGGCGAGGTCGCGGATGAACCGCCACGACAATGCGCCCTTCGGTTCGGAGCCATAGCCGGTGAAGAAGACCGCGCGTACGTTCGTGATCCGGCCGAGGTCACCGTTTGCGACGAGTTCGCGTACGCGTTCCACCGCCGGCGCATGCCGGTAGTTGTAGCCGACCGACGTGACAAGGCCGCTACTGCTGGCGGCGGTTGCCACCTCGCCCGCCTCCTTCGCGTCACGGCCTACCGGCTTCTCGATCCAGAACGATTTGCCGGCCTCGGCGGCTGCAACGCCGATTTCCCGATGGAGACCAGTGGGCGCGCAGATGGAGACGACATCGACGTCCGGGTTGGCCAGGACATCCCGATAGTCAGTGCTCGCCGTGGCATAGCCCAGCACCTCCCGCGCGTATTCGGCCCGGTCCGGTGCGGTATCTGCGGCATGCACCAGACGGGACCGCAGACCCAACTCCGGGTAGACGGTCGAAAGAGCCTGGTAGGCCTGGGTATGCAGTTTGCCCATCCAGCCGACGCTGATCAGGCCTACGCCAATGTCGTGGGTGGCCTCGCCGGTGGTGCTCATCCGAACCACCTCTGGGAGGGCAGGCCAGCTTCGTACTCAGCACGCAATTGGGCAACCGCTTCCTGCTCAGAGACCTCAGCCGGAGCGACATCCCACCAAACACCGGCAGTGGGGAGCTCGGCGTGCGGGATCGCGGGAACCACAATGACGACCGGACCATCGTGGTCGCGGGTATCCGTGAGCGCGTCCCGGACCTCGGCGGCGGTCGTCGCACGGAGCGTGCGTGCTCCTAATCCACTGGCAATCTGGACAAGATCTACGCGCAAGTAGTCGCCATCCAGTCTGGCCGGGTCACCCGCGGCTTGCCCGTCGCCGAGAGCGAGCGCATCGTCGCGATAGCGGAACTCATTGCCGAACTCCCGTCCGCTGCGCCACATCTGCAGCCGATGAATCGCCTGGTAGCCGTGATTCTCCGAAACCACAACAGTGACCGGCAATTGCTCTTGGAGGGCGGTGACCAGCTCAGTTGGAGCCATCAGAAACGTGCCGTCTCCAATGAACGACAGCACCCGCTTGCTTCGATCCGGAACGGCCAGTCGAACCCCAAGGCCGGCTGGGATCTCATAGCCCATGCACGAGAACCCGAATTCCAAATGACAGTACCGACGTTCGGTGGCGTCCCAAACCTTTTGAAGATCACCCGGCGGCTCACCGGCTGCCGCGATGATCGTGTCCCCCGGCCGTGCCTGCTCCTGTAGCAAACCGATGATCTGGCCTTGGGTTAGCACTGCGTCGGTGCCGGTGACGACATCGGAGTCGGCCGGGACGGCCGACTTGTCGAAGACAGTGTCAGGATCCAGCGCGGCCGCCCGCTCCGCTAACCACTGCTCGTTGCGAACGCGAACCTGGCGCTGCCAGCCTTCCGGGCTCCTGATGCCGGACTCCTGGACTGCCCTGGTCAGCGCCGCCAATGCCCGTTTTGCGTCCGCAATGATTGCACTTGCTCCCAGTCGGCCGGCGTCGTGGACGTCGACATTGATGCTCGCGAACCGTACGTCGGGGTTGGAGAACAACGATTGGGAGGCTGTCGGGAAGTCGGTCAACCGGGATCCCACTGTCAGGACCAAGTCAGCTTCTGCGGCCAACTCGTTGGTGGCCGGCGTACCCTCCAAACCGATACCGCCCAACTGCCACCAGGCGCGCTGTTGGACGGCACCCTTGCCGGCGAACGTCTCGGCAACCGGGATCCCGGCAGCGGCCGCCAGCTCGCCCAACTCAGACGTGGCTCCGGAGTAGATCACCCCACCCCCGGCGATGATCAAGGGCTTCTCGGCGGCGGCCAGCAGCCTGGCGACGGCGTCGACCTCTTCCGGATCTGGCACCGGCCGCCGGATCACCCAGGCGCGTTCGTCGAACATCTCCGCCGGCCAGTCGTACGCGTGCGACTGCACATCCTGCGGCAGCGACAACACCACAGCACCGGTATTCGCAGGGTCTGTGAGCGTCCGCATGGCGGCCGGTAGCGCGGTCAACAATGCCTCCGGCCGGCTGATCCGATCGAAGAATCGGGACACCGGCCGGAGAGCGTCGTTCACCGACGCATCTGCCTCGACCAGGTGCTGCAACTGCTGCAACACCGGTCCCTGCCGCCGGGTCGCGTAGGTGTCCCCGGGCAACAACAAGACCGGCAGCCGGTTGACCGTGGCCAGCGCCGCTCCTGTGACCAGGTTCATCGCTCCGGGGCCGATCGATGCTGTCACTGCCAACGTCGCGTGCCGTCGCGTCGCCTTGGCGTAACCCGATGCCATATGGACCAGCGCCTGCTCATTGCGGCCCTGGATAAACGGCAGGTCGTTGCTGAGCTGGTCCAATGCCTGACCCAGCCCGGCCACGTTTCCGTGGCCGAAGATCCCCAGCGCGGCCGGGATCAGCCGACGGCGATGCCCATCGGCCACCGAATACTGCCGGGACAGATATGTGACGAGGGCCTGCGCAACGGTCAGCCGCACCGTGCCTCGGGATGCGTTTCCCATGAAATCCAACTCCTTCTTGCCTACCAGGGCCGGCCGTGCAGGATGACCGTCTTGAGCTCCGTCATCTCTTCGACGGCCCAGCGCGGTCCTTCCTTACCGATTCCGCTGCCCTTGAGCCCGCCGTACGGCATGAGATCCGCACGCCACAGCGGTGTCCAGTTGATGTGAATGCTGCCGGCGTCGATCTCGCGCATGGCGCGGACGGCGCCAGCGACGTCGGAAGTAAAGATTCCCGCGGCCAGCCCGTACGCCGTCCCGTTGGCTTGCCTCACCGCGGACTCCCAGTCTTCAGCCGTACTCACTGCTACAGCAGGCCCAAACAGCTCATCCTGAGCGAATGGTGACGAGGGGTCGACGTCGGCGACCACTGTTGGCGACACCATGCTGCCGTCTCGCTCCCCGCCGGTGAGGACCCGCGCTCCGCCTGCGGCTGCCGCGGCAATCGACTGCCGAACCCGTTCGGCTTCGCCGGTGGTGATCAGCGTCCCCATGCCGGTCGCGGGCGAGGACGGGTCGCCCAGGCGGATGGCCTCGACCTTGGGCACCAGCGCGTCGAGGAAGTCGCCACTCACGGCCGGGTGGGCGATGACACGTTGCACAGAGATGCACACCTGGCCGGCGTTGACGTAGCCGCCGGCGGCAACTGCGCTGGATGCCAACTCCAGGTCGGCGTCCGGCATGATGATCACTGGGCAGGACGCGCCGAGCTCGAGGGACAGCTTCTTGACCCCCGCCATCCGTGTGATGCGCTCGCCAATTGCCGTCGACCCGGTGAACGAGATCTTGCGTACCCGCGGATCGCTGACCAGCAGGTCGCCCAACTCGCCACCGGGCCCGGTGAGCACGGAGAGGACGCCCTCAGGCAATCCGGCGTCGACGAAGCAGGCGGCCAGTGCCAGCGCGGTCAGTGGGGTGGTACGTGCCGGCTTCAGGACCACCGCATTGCCTGCCGCCAATGCCGGAGCGAGCTTGTGCAGCACTAGCAATGCCGGGTAGTTGAACGGTGAGATCGCAACCACGACACCGCACGGCTGGCGCAGCGTGAAGCCGACCTTCTCTAGGCCGGTTCCTCGATTGGCATCCAGCGGAAGCGTGTCGCCGTACAGCTGAGTCCCCTCGAACGCCGCCAGCCGGATGATCTCTCCGGAGCGAGACGCCTCTCCGCTGGCTTCGGTGATCGTTTTGCCCGCTTCTGCGCTGATGATCTTGGCTATGTCACTGGCTCGCTGGTCCGCGAGCTCCGCCGCCCGGAGCAAGATCTTCATCCGCGCGTGTGCTGGAGTGCTACGCCACCGCCCGGCTCCGGCCTCCGCCGCCGAAAGCGCAGCCTCGACATCGTCCTTCCCGGCTACCGGCACGGTGCCCAGGACGGCGCCGTCATAGGGCGATGTGACGTTCTCGGTTCGCCCCGTTCCGACAGCCGAGCGCCAGTCCCCTCCAATCAGCATGGGTGTCAGATCCATGAACATCCCTCCAACAAAGATTTTGGGTGTCATCCTAAGAGAAGGAGCCGCCGATTAAGTGTCAGAAAACCGCCAAAAACCTGCCAGGAGGGAGCCGTGGGACATCCCTATCGGATCCGAGAGATAGCCGTACAGGCCGGACTGAGTGAGCGAACCGTCGACCGCGTGCTGAACAACCGGGGCCAAGTACGCGAGAGCACGGCGCGGGAGGTGCAGCAAGCAATCGCTGATCTTGATCGGCAGCGTTCGCAACTACGACTGAGTGGCCGCACGTTCCTGATCGACGTCGTGATGCAGGCACCCCAGCGCTTTTCCTCCGCGGGCCGCGACGCCCTCGAAGCGGAGTTACCCTCGCTGCGGCCGGCCGCCGTACGGTGTCGTTTTCACTTCCGCGAAACCGGTTCTGTCGAGGACATGGTGGCAACGCTGGACCGCATTCGATCACGTCGCTCACATGGAGTCATCCTGAAGGCACCCGACGTACCGGAGATCATCACCGCCTGCTGGCAACTGATCCGGGCGGGAATCCCGATCGTGACCCTGGTGACCGAC
>JAICEV010000192.1 GCA_025923975.1 Propionibacteriaceae bacterium | reverse complement strand
GGAGCGAGCAATCCACACGGAGCGAGGTGGACATGCTCCTCGTCCCCGAGCGACGACGAAGTAGGCGGCAACCATGGCGCGATCACAGCGAGCGAAGCGAGCAATCAAACACTGATCCCGCCGCCGCCGTGCACAGATCGCGCCGCCGTTGTGCCCTCGTGTCACCGCGGTGCGGTTGGGTAGGTGTTGGAGGCGTCGCCGCAAGCGTCCTGCGGTCCAACGAGCGAGTTAGATGGTGAAGTGGCAGTAGCGGTCCTCGAGCGCACTGGTCGAGCGCTCGCCTCCGGCGGCAAGGCCCTCGCTCGTGGCAGCCGTTTCCTGGGAGCCCAGCTCCGACGTGGAGGCGGCGTTGTGGTGCGCTTTACGAGCTCTGGGGGCGCCGGCGAGACTGGGCTGGCCCGTCTGGTGCACCTACAGTTCCTCACCGCGGCTGGTGACGCCACCGTCGCGGTCTCTCTGGCCGGCACCTTGTTCTTTACGCTGCCGACTGACCAGGCCCGACCACAAGTGGCTCAGTTTTTACTGCTCACGATGGCACCCTTCGCTATCGTGGCGCCCTTCATCGGGCCATTCCTGGACCGCTTCCGGCACGGCCGCCGCTGGGCGCTTGGGGTCAGCCTCGCCCTGCGCGGTTTCCTTTGTTGGGTGCTCGCCGGGACGTTTGATGGGTCGGCATGGCTGTTTCCTTGCGCGCTGATCTTCCTCGTGGCGTCCAAGGCATTTACGATCACTCGCGCTGCGGCAGTGCCGCGGCTACTGCCCGACGGCTTCACCTTGGTCAATGCGAATTCGCGGATCTCGATGGCGAACGTCGCCGGTGCTGCGGTGGGCGGTGCTATTGCAGCAGGCATTGCAAAACTCGGTCCGGAATGGTCTTTGCGATTCGGTTTTGTGATCTTCGTTGCTGCAACCGTGGTCGCGATCTTGCTCTCGCCCAAGGTCGACTCGTCGGCGGGCGAGGAGGGCGTAGGCGGGCTGGTCGCATTCTCGACCGGAGCAACCAGTCAGCCTGACCGCACCCGCCGCCGCTTTCGCAACCTCCAACCAGGCGTGCAGCATGGGCTGCGTTGCGTGATGGGCGCACGGCTGATGACTGGTTTCCTCACCTTTTTCTTGGCCTTCTTGCTCCGCGAGCATCCGACTGCCAGCATCAACGGCGCTCTGATACTCGGGATCGTCGTCGTCGCGGCCGGTGTCGGAAACAGTCTGGGTACGATCGCGGGCAATCTGGGCAAGAACCTCGCGCCAGAGAAGATCGGGCTCTTCGTGCTCTGCCTGGACCTAGCCATGGCGATCACCACGGCAGCGCTGTATTCGATCGTGACCGTGATTGCACTCGGCCTGATCGCGGGTTTGTGCGCGCAGTTGGCCAAGCTTGCTTACGACGCTCTCGTCCAACGCGACGTTCCGGAGGTGGTCCGGACCGCGGTCTTTGCGCGCTCCGAGACCGTATTTCAAATCTGCTGGGTCTTGGGCGCCACGCTCGGCATCAGTCTGCCGCTGATTCCACAGCTCGGATTCGGCATCGTGGCCCTGCTGCTCGGCGCGCTGCTCATTTGGACAGTTGTCGCGTGGCGACTCACGTTGGGACGCATGCCGGAAGCCGACCAGCCCGGGACAGCCGCGGCAGCGACGGACCAGCGCTGACTAAAGCTCGAGTTCGTCCGCCACTGCTCGCAGGACGGTGGCGACCTTCTTTGCCGTCTTGACATCAGGATGACGGCCGCGGCGATAGCCGTTGCCGATGCCGTCGAGCATCTTGATCAGGTCCTCGACGATCACCGTCATCTGCTCCGGAGGCTTACGATGCGCCTTGGATAGCGAGGGCGGGAGCTCCACGATGTGGACCGAAAGTGCCTGCTCGCCCTTGCGTCCCTCCACGACACCGAACTCGACTCGCTGGCCGGCCTTCAATGTCGTGACGCCGGGAGGCAACGCGTTAGCGCGGACATAGACGTCACCGCCCTCATCCTTGGTCAGGAAGCCGAAGCCCTTTTCGGCGTCGTAAAACCTCACCTTGCCAACAGGCACGTCCAACCTCGCTTGCTCTGTCGCCGGTTCACCGGCATGTCGTTTACCCCCACCTACAGCCCGCTAAGCGTAGCCGTTTCATTCCCTGGCCCCAACAGCGAAACTCGGTGACTGAACACCGATATTTAGCCAGGCTATTCAATCTCAGCCGCTGCGGTTTCCGCAGGCACTGCATCAGCCGTACCCGCGTCTACGATGACTGCATGGCAACGTGGGAGGACGGTCCGGAGTACGCGCCGATCGAGCGCCCCTCTGAGTTCCAGAACCCCGAGGCCCCGCCTTTGGAGACTGCCCCGCCGTACACACAGATGGCTGCCTGGGCGCCCAAGAACCGGCCCGTCTTCGATTTGCCGGAGGGTTCCGTGGCGCCACTGTCCACTTTGACTCCCGTGCGTGAGGAGCCCCGCGACCCGCAGAAACCGTTTGCCGTGGTGTCCAGCACCATGACGTCGGACTCGGCCTGGGGAGCGGTGCATTGGGCACCGCCGTCCGGCCCGCCGACTGCGCCTGCCACAACGGCCGCATGGACGCCACCGCCGGAGGCGCATTACCCACCACCGGACCAGCCGTTGGGCGTACGTGGCGGAGTCAGCCCCACGCAGAGTAATTTTCCGACGCCGGGGACCCCTGACTGGTTTGGCCCCGGACCGTACGGCCACCAGCCGCGACCAACAAGTCCGGTCACCGCTAAGGCCGTCCTCGATGCCGCGACCCCGGGCCTTTGCATCTGCCTGGTCATCGGCGGCTTGGTGTATGTCGTCTCACCGATCGTTCTCTGGATTGCTCTCGGCCTGGTAGGTCGAGTGAAAGTCGCGCAGGAGGAGGTGCGGCGCGCTTTCAGGATCGGCATCGGGCTGCTCGCCATACTCGGCATCCTCGGCACGCTGATCGTCGATACCGGTTTTGGTGATTGGTGGGGATTCCTTGGCAGCTGGGGCTTGGTGCTCTGCTGGGGGCTGCTGATCAGCACGCTGTTCTTGATCTATCGCCGCCTCAAGGCAGACTCCACACCTCCTCCGACGTATGGATCTCCCTGGGGGTAGGGATGGCGACCGCGCCGAGTGAGCAGCCGCGGCCACGCACCTTGACCGAGGCCCTGCGTGCCATGTCGGCCGAGGAGCTGGCCGGATTGCTCTCCGCACGTCTCGATCTCCTCGACCCCGTTCCAGAGGACCTCGCCGAGCTGGCAAGCCGGTCCACTACGTCGGCCTCGATCACTCGAGCGATCGACGAGCTCAATAGTTGGCTGCGAACTGTCGCCGAAGCCCTGGCCGCATTGCCTGATCCAGCGTCTGTTGACGATCTTGAAGCTCTGCTCCGAAAGCCCCGGGTGACGGTCGCTGCGGCGCTGCAGCGGCTCCGAGAGCGGGGCTTGCTCTGGGGTGAAAACGATCAGCTGCACCTGGTACGGCCGGTCCGCGAGGCGTTTGAGCCCTATCCAGGCGGTCTGGCTCCCCCGCCGGCCCGCCCGATGTCGGATGCACAGATCGATGCGGCAATGGACGCGTGTGGCGCCGAGGCCCGCGCGGTACTGGAACGACTCCTGTGGTCGCCGACCGGCGCTGTACGGCAGGCCGACCGGAGTGTGACCGTCGCATCGGCCAGCTCGCCGGTGGAGCGCCTATTGAGTCGCCAGCTGCTTCGGCCCCTGGACTCCCAGACGGTGATCATCCCGCGGGAAGTGGCGTGGCGGCTGCGGGGTGGCAGGTTCACTGCGGAGCCAGTAGCGACCGAGACACCGGTGATCACCGGACAACGCCGTGACCCGGATCTTGTCGACCGGGCAGCTGCTGGCGCTGCCTTCGCGTTGCTGCACGACATCGAGTTGGTTGCGGATCGCATTGAGTCAATCCCGCACAAACTACTGCGCGGAGGCGGGCTCGGCAGCCGCGATGTCGCGATCCTCGCGCAGCACCTTGGCACCGACCCGGCTCACGCCACCTTCGTCGTCGAGTGCGCTGCGGCCACTCGGCTCATCGCGCCGGCAAGGACTGCGGTGCTGCTACCGACACCCGACTACGACCAATGGCTTGGCGGCGATGCCGCAATTCGCTGGCGGCTGGTCGTCGAAGGGTGGCTTGCCGCAAATCGTTTCTTCGCCCGATCCAGCGAAGCCGGTGGCCACCCACTCGGTCAGGAGGCGTACGCACCTTCGGCGGCGGGCCTGCGCCTGACCGTTCTGCGGCTTATTGCCGGAGCAGAGCCAGGCACCGTCCTCAATCTGGACCAACTCACAGATGCCGCCGCATGGCATCGGCCCCGCCTGAGCCACGGACCGCTGACGGCCAAACAGTTGGTGCAGTGGACCTGGCGTGAGGCGTCCTGGCTGGGGCTTTCAGCACTCCACGCTGTGTCCTCGTTCGCGAGAGTTCCCCTGCAGCCGGGTCAGCCGATGCCGACCGAACTGACTGAGCTTTTTCCTGCTCCCGTCGCACACTTTGTCATCCAGACCGATCTCACAGCGGTCACCGCAGGGCCGCTCGAGCACACCGTCGCCGCCGAGCTGCGGCTGCTTGCTGATCAGGAGTCCCGGGGCGGCGGCAGCGTCTATCGGTTCAGCGCCAACTCGCTGCGGCGCGCTTTCGACCTGGGGTGGTCGGAAGCAGACATTCAGCTTTGGCTGGAAAAGCACTCGACTACTGAAGTGCCCCAGGCGCTCCACTATCTGGTCGGCGACGTGGGGAGGCGTTACGGCAGCATTCGAGTTGGCCCGGCCGGTTGCTACGTCCAGATGGCCGACCAGGCCCAGGCCGCGGCGCTGCTCGCTCATCCCACTGCCTCAGGGCTCGGACTCCGCTCAATCGGCCCCGGAGTCCTGGTCGCTGCCGTCGATGCGGATGAACTGGTTCCGTTACTCCGTGAGCTGGGCCATACTCCAGCAGTCGAGAATGGTGCTGGCGACGTGATCATGCCGCCGCCCACGCGGCGGGCAAGTTCCCGCGCAGAGGAACAGAGCAGAGTCGCTTCTGCTGCTGAGGTGGCCGCTGCCTTGCTGGCACGGGAACCTCCGGTCAACCCAGCGAAGGCGGTCGGGGCGGCGACCGAAGGCACCATCGAACAGCTCCGATCGGCTACTCGCTCGGCTGCGGCGGTGCGAGTGATCTATGTCACAGCCGACGGCAGTCGGACCGAGCGCGAGTTGGCACCTCTGGATCTCACTGCCGGTGCCGTACGAGCAGTCGACCGTGACAGTGCGCAGATCGTGACCATCCCATTGGCACGCATTGCCTCCGTAGTTCCCTCGTCTGGCAGGGCGTAAAAGCCGTGTTAGCAGCCCTCCTGAGGGCGAGCCCATCACTAGACTGAGCGGATGCGCGCCGCGACCATCAGACGAATGATCGTCTTCGGCGTGTGCGCTCTCGGTGTCGGATCCCTCTATCTCGTACCCAGCATCGCGCGCTCGCCGGAACAGCTCGGTGTCCCCAAAGCCAACGACGAGCCGACGACTCAGCCTGCCGGAGCCCAACCGGATACGTCACCACAGTCAGCCTCACCGAGCAGGGATCGCGACCCCGGTGCCGGAGATGACGTTGACCACTCTCCGGCAGCGGACCCGGCGATGAAGCCAACTGACGCTGCCGCGCAGAAGCCCGACAATGACAGAGGCCACTCGACTCGGAAAGCTGTGGTCGAGCCGAAAGGCGCCAAGGACTCGGAACCGCCGCAGCCGGTAGCCGATATCGAACCGTCGGCAGTGACAGCGAATCGGCTCAACCTGAAGTGGCCCGCGGCAAGAGACAACGTAGGAGTAATCGGCTACCGCATTTGGCTCAACGGTTTCGAAGTCGCGACCACAGCGGAGACGCAGGCCAGGTTGCGGTGGTTCAATGACGACAGCCGTCAGCATGTGATACAGATTCGCGCACTTGATGCAGCCGGAAACCAGAGTCGAAGTTCACCAACATTGGTGATAACGAGGCCTTCGCCCGAGCCGACGGATGCGCCGACGCCAACTGAGTCGCCGACGCCAACTGCCGAGCCGAACGATTCGGGCCGACCCGACGGCCGAAAAGACTCACCCAGCGCATCAGCGACAGATGACAGCTCCGAACCCAGAGGTAAGAACCGCTGATGCCGGCATCCTTCGACGGCCCAGGACCGCTCGTCGTACAGTCCGACCGTTCTCTGCTATTGGAAGTTGATCATCCTGCGGCCGCTGCCTGCCGGATCGCGATCGCCCCCTTCGCCGAGCTGGAGCGAGCGCCGGAGCACATCCATACCTACCGGTTGACACCGCTCGGGCTATGGAACGCCCGCGCGGCAGGCCACGACGCCGAACAGGTGGTCGACACGCTGCTGACCTACAGCCGCTACCCGGTGCCGAACTCTTTGTTGGTGGATGTCGCGGAGACGATGGACCGCTATGGCCGACTGCGGATCGAGAAGCACCCAACGCACGGCTTGATCTTGGTCAGCAGCGATCGTGCGGTGCTCACCGAGGTGCTGCGGAGCAGCAAGGTCAAAGGACTGCTCGGCGGCAAGATCGACGACGACAGCGTCGTTGTCCACCCGTCCGAGCGTGGGCACCTGAAGCAGGTGCTGCTTAAGCTCGGCTGGCCCGCCGATGACTTGGCCGGTTACGTGGACGGTGAGGCACACGCGATCAGTCTCAATCAACGCGGGTGGACGCTGCGTCCCTATCAGGGCCAGGCCGCTGACTCCTTCTGGCACGGCGGTTCTGGTGTGGTCGTGCTGCCGTGCGGCGCCGGTAAGACGATCGTCGGGGCAGCTGCGATGGCTCGGGCCAGTGCGACCACGCTGATCTTGGTCACTAACACCGTCGCGGCCCGGCAATGGCGTGACGAATTGATCAAGAAGACCACATTGACTGCTGATGAAATCGGCGAATACTCCGGCATAAAGAAG
>JAICEV010000191.1 GCA_025923975.1 Propionibacteriaceae bacterium | reverse complement strand
GCGCGGCGCAGGTCTGTTTCCACTGGTTTTCCATTCAGCCATGTCGAACTTGCGCCCTTGGCTATTCCAGTGCGCGGGTCTACCGATCCCGGAATTCCGATGCCAACGCTCCCGGAAGTTCCGGCCTCGGCCTCGACCCTGCTCACCAGCGACGCGATCATGGCGAGACAGCCCTCATAGTCGGAGCGCGGTGTCGCCTCGCGAGATCTTGTGATCGGCCGCCCGTCATCGGCAATGGCGATTGCTTCGATCTTGGTGCCGCCCCAGTCAACCCCTACCAACATGGCATCTCCGCCTTTCCTGCCTCCTCAGAGATGCCGCCGCACCTCATTCATGAAGGCCTTGGAGTCGTCGGCGTACAGGGTGACCTTACTGATCGTTTCGGGTCCAGATGGGAGTCGTATTTCGGTCGGCGCGTGCCCAGCTCAGTCAGGGTCACCAACGTTGCTCTCCGGTCCGACGGGTGGAGACGCCGCTCGACGAACCCGCCTGCCTGCAACGCGTCATTTGGGTCGAAAGAGTGTTGGGTCGTCACAGCGGGTGGCTGATCAACCACGAGCTGTCATCGGCCTCTTGTTCACGGTTTCGGATCCATCCGATGATGTGGCCGAGGTCTAACCCGTAGACGGGCCCACCGGTCGCAGCGTAAGTCTCCAATCGCCGACCAGCACGTCCGATGAGGCGCTGCGCGCCGATACGGTTGCCGCGTTCGGCATGGGTGATCCCGACGCACAGCTGAGCCAGTCCCTGCCATAGCTCGCGTTCCGCAGTTGGACCCGCTTTCCAGCGCGCCTCATATACCTCGTGCGCTGAGAACGGCCGACCTTCGGCTAGCAATTCGTGCGCGGCCGCGATGGTGTCGAACGGCGGCAAGGCCTGATCAGACACCGGCTCGACGCCGGCGCTGCCATAGGGGAGTGGGCGGCCGAGCCGATCCCGCGGGCGCGCCTGTCGGGCGCGTCCCTCTGCATCGCGATCACGTTCCCGAGCCTGGTTAGGGTCAGGCTCCGCTGACGAGCGTGGCTGGTCCTGGTTACTCGTACGTCCGGCCAGGAACTGTTCCACCTGAGTGTCAGTGGCGACGAACCGGTCGGCTTCCTCACCGCCATCGCAGCGGTAGAGGCCGACCGTGACCGCGTCACCGTCCCGATTGAGCACGCGCCACAAGCCTCCGGCCTGTTCCCAGCGGCGCAACAATGCGACGTAATCGGAACCCCGCTCCATCTCACCTGTATACCGCAGATACTCCTCCGTAAACCGAGCGTCACGTCATGCGCAGAATTGCCCTTGGCACCGATGAAAAGGGGAATGCACTGTGGAGCTGTACGAGGTGATGCGCACAACGTCGGCGGTGCGGCAATTCACGAATGACCCGTTGCCAGACGAGACCCTCTACACCATCCTCGACAACGCGCGGTTCGCTCCCAGCGGCGGTAATCGACAGGGAGCGCGGATCGTGGTCGTTCGTGATCACATTACGAGGCAGGCGCTGGTGGAACTGACCATTCCTGCGGCAAAGAAGTACGTTGCGCAACGGCAAGCCGGTGAAAACCCCTGGAACACCATTCATCCAAGCCGCGTGACCGACGATGAGATCGCGGCCGCCGACGTTCCCGACAGTCTTACGGCTCCGCTCTTGGAAGCGGCGGTGGTTCTTGTTGTATGCATTGATCTGCGGGTGGTGGCTGCACTCGACAAGGAGCTGGACCGCATAGGCATCGCTGGAGGAGCTTCGGTGTACCCGCTCGTGTGGAACATCTTGCTGGCGGCCAGGAACGAAGGCTTCGGCGGAACCATTACGACCATGGCCGTGGCCCAGGAGCCGCGGATTCGCCAGCTGCTTGGCATCCCCGAGGCGTTCGCGGTGGCGTGCATCGTTCCGCTGGGCAAACCTGTTCACCAACCTCGGAAGCTGTCGCGGCTCGATGTTGCGGAGTTAACGAGGCTCGAGCACTGGCAGGGTCAACCGCTGGCTCCACGTTAGACCGGCAACCGATTCCGATCTTGCGCACCGCGGACCGTCTGGCTGACGATGTCCTATGGCTGAGCACCCTAATGCCGAGCCCATCCGTCAGGCGTTCGACGCGTTTGCCCGTGGGGACATGGCAACAATGCAGTCCCTGGTCGCCGAGGACACTGTCTGGCACATCCCCGGTCGAGGTCCCCTGGCTGGTGATCATCATGGCCGCGACGCTGTGTTCGAGATGTTCGGCCGGCTGGTGCAAGCGTCGGAAGGAACCTTCAATCAGGAACTGCATGACGTACTGGCCAGCGATGACCACGCGGTCGCGTTGACGTACGCCACCGCCAGACGTGCTGATCACAACTACGACAGCCAAGACGTCTGGGTGTTCCACCTCCGCAATGGGCAGATCATCGAGGCTTGGTGGCGCCCAGGGGAGCTCTACGCGGCCGACGAGTTCTGGACGTAAGCGGATCGCCCAACAAGTGCTGGAGAATCGCACTCGTTCCGGCGTGGAGCATGCCACCTGCCAGCACTTTCCATCAGCCTCTCCGCTCCTGCTGTGCGTGGATACGTGCGCGACGGCCGGCTGAAAGCCGTCCGCATCGGCAAGCAGTACCGGATTTCCGACGCCGATCTCGAGGAGTTCACCGGGCACCCGGTGGCCGCGTCCGCCCGCGAGACGGCCCCGCGCCAGCGCCACGTCGAGGTGTCGAGCATCGTGCAGATCGATGCGATCAACCCGGAAGCGATGGGCCGCCTGACCACCACCGTGATGGCCGCTGTTGGTGGCCGGTCGTCGGGGGACACCCCGCTGCGGATCGAGACGGTCTATGACGAGGAGCGCGCCAGCCTGAAGATCATCGTGCTGGGTGACCTCGGCACGGTTGCCGACCTGTTCAAGCTCATCGACTCGCTTGCAGAGGTGCGGTAATGACCGCGATCTACGCGTCCGCCGCCGGTGGCCGGGCGGTGGAGCGGCGGTACCGCGAGATCCTGGGGCTCTGGCCGATCCCCTATGAGCGGCTGACCATCCAGACCCGGGAAGGTGACACCTTCGTGGTGGCCTGCGGGCCGCAGGACGCGCCACCACTGCTGCTCCTGCATGGTTCCGGCGCTAACACTGCGATGTGGATGGGAGATGTCGCCGATTGGGGGCAGGACTTCCGGGTGTACGCCGTCGACCTGGTCGGTGAACCGGGCCTGAGCGCGCCGTCCCGCCCGCGGTTGCTACCCGAGGCTGGCCACGTCCTGTTAGGACAGTCTGGCGTGGTCCTCGACTTCCTCCGGACGGCCTGAGGAGGCCTCGTCGAAACTAGGCCAGGAGCCGGCGTCACCCTGCTTGGCGGCCGCTCGCGGACCAGGCTGCGCCGACCCGTAGTGTGGTGATCGCCGAGCGAGCTGCGGGGGGCACCAGAACGAGGGAGAACGGATATGGCCGGGTTGGTGGTTGGCGTGCCGAAGGAAATCAAGGACAAGGAAGGTCGGGTCTCGGTGCAGCCCGATGGCGTTGCCGAGCTGGCCTATCACGGCCGGGAGGTCGTGGTGCAGGCCGGCGCCGGGTCGGGCAGCGGATTCTCCGACGACGAGTACGTGGCGGCCGGCGCTCGGGTTGCTGGCACGGCGGACGAGGTGTTCGCCGCTGCGGACTTGATCGTCAAAGTCAAAGAGCCCATCGCTGAGGAGTATGAGCGATTCCGCCCCGGGCAACAGCTGTTCACCTATCTACACCTGGCGGCCGACAGACCGCTCACCGAGTTTCTTCTCGACCGGCGCATCGACTCGATCGCCTACGAGACCGTGCAGACCCCGGATGGGCGGCTGCCGCTGCTCACGCCGATGAGCGAGGTTGCGGGGCGCATGTCTGTCCAGGCCGCCGCCTATCACCTGCAAAGCACCTCCGGCGGGGCGGGCCTGCTACTGGGCGGAGTCCCCGGTACGCCGGCCGCAAAGGTCACCATCATCGGCGGCGGCGTCGCCGGAACCGAGGCCGCCAAGATGGCTCTCGGGTTGCGGGCGATCGTGCGGATTTTGGACGTCAATGCGGCGCGGCTGTCCTACCTGTCCGATGTGTTCGGCGGCAGGCTCGATCTGGTGGTTCCGAACCGGGCGCGGACTGCGGCGTACGTCGCCGAATCCGATGTGGTGATCGGCGCTGTACTGGTCGCCGGCGCGAAGGCGCCGAAACTGGTTACCCGCGACATGATCAAGAGCATGCGACCCGGCAGTGTCGTGGTCGACATCGCCATCGACCAGGGCGGTTGCTTCGAGACCAGTCGGCCGACCACGCACTCCGAACCGACCTACCTCGAAGAGGGTGTGGTGCACTACTGCGTCGCGAACATCCCGGGCGCCGTGGCACGCACCTCGACCCTCGCGCTTACTAGTGCCACCCTGCCGTACTTGGTCCGGGTCGCAACGCACGGCGTGGCTGGCGCAGCCGAGCGTGATCCGGTTCTGGCGAAAGGGCTGACCACGCTCGGCGGCAAGTTGGTCTCACAGCCGGTAGCCGAGGCGCACGGCCTGCCCTATGAGGACCCGGCCACACTGCTGACGATAGAGTAAAAGCCAATGTGGACCGGCGAGATTTCTCGATAGCCACATCCATCAACGACAGCGGAAACATGCGGCCGCGTCCCACGACTTCGGGGCGCGGTCGCGTCGTATGAGGAGGCGTGATGGTCAGAGGTTTGCTGCTGTGGGCCGCCGGCAATCCCCGGCTGGAGCGGACGATTACTGAGAACCCGATCTTGGGCAGGGCGACGCACCGCTTTATCGCAGGGGAGCGGCTGGACGAGGCACTGGAGGCGGCTGCGCAGCTGAACGCCCACGGAATTGGGGGAATTCTGGACTTGCTCGGTGAAGGGGTTACCGATCTTGAAGGCGCCAACAAAGCCGTTGAGCAGTACCTCGAGGCGGCTGAGGCGATCGCCACCCGTGGCCTGGACGCGACTATTTCAATCAAACTGTCCCAGCTTGCTCAGACAGTGGACCGGAATGCCTGCGTGGCGAATCTCGGTCGGATCCTGGACCGCGCCCAGGAGCTCGGTGTCCCGGTTGAGATTGACATGGAGGACAGCAGCCTCGTCCCGGATACGCTGGAGCACTACCGGGAAGCGGCGGCTAGGCATCCGCAAGTTCGCGTAGCCATTCAGGCAATGCTGCGTCGCACACCCCTCGACCTTGAAGGGCTGGCCTCGCTTAAGCCGCGGGTCCGGTTGGTCAAGGGTGCGTACGCCGAGCCGGTCGAGCTTGCGGAGCAGGGCAAGAAGGACGTCACAGCGCAGTACAAGTTCCTCACCGACTGGCTGTTCGAGTTCGGAGGCGATCCCGCTTTCGGCACCCATGACGATGAGCTGATCGCCTATGCCGCGTCGGCCGCGGGGAAGGTGGGCAAGGGGCCGCGCGACTACGAGATCCAGATGCTGTACGGCATCCGGCGCGACCTCCAGGAGAAGCTGGCGCGTGACGGTCACCGGGTCCGGGTGTACATCCCCTTCGGTTCTGCCTGGTACCCGTACTTCATGAGGCGGATGGCGGAGCGCCCCGCCAACCTCCGGTTCTTCCTGCGCGCGCTTGCCGGCCACTGACTAATCAGACCCGCTCGTCCACAACCGAACATAAGGAGAGTCATGGATGCCATCACAAACGTCCCTGAACCGTTTAACGAGCCCGTTCACAACTACGCGCCAGGAAGCCCCGAACGACTGGAGCTACAGGACCGGCTAAAGGAACTTGCAGCGGAGGACGTGGAGCTCACCATGGCAGTAGGTGGTGAGCACAGGCTCGGCGGCGGTGACCCGATCAGCGTCGTCCAGCCGCACCGGAAGGATGCCAAGCTCGGCACGCTCCAGGATGCAACGGCGGACGATGTACGACAGGCGGTCGACGCCGCTCTGACCGCGGCGGCGGAATGGCAGCACATGTCGTTTGACGACCGCGCCGCCATCTTCCTCAAAGCCGCCGACCTGCTGACTGGTCCGTGGCGGGCGACACTCAATGCCGCCACAATGCTCGGCCAGAGCAAGACGGCATACCAGGCCGAGATCGACTCCGCGTGCGAAATGGCCGACTTTTGGCGCTTCAATGTCGGCTTTGCTCGGCAAATCTTGGAGGAGCAGCCGCTGAGCGGCACCGGTGTTTGGAACCGTCTTGACCATCGGCCATTAGAAGGCTTCGTGCTCGCTATCACGCCGTTCAACTTCACCGCCATCGCCGGGAACCTGCCAACGGCACCCGCGCTCATGGGCAACACCGTGGTATGGAAGCCGGCCGTGACCCAGCAGCTGTCGGCGCACTACACCATGCAGCTGCTGGAAGCGGCTGGCCTGCCGCCCGGGGTGATCAACATGGTGACCGGCCGCGGCGAGGCGGTGAGCGAGGTCGCGTTGGTGGATCCCGCTCTGGCCGGCATCCATTTCACTGGGTCGACGGCTGTGTTCGGACACTTGTGGGGCTCGGTCGCGACGAATCTCAAGACCTACCGCGCCTATCCCCGCCTGGTGGGCGAAACCGGCGGTAAGGATTTTGTGGTCGCCCACCCGTCGGCTGACATCGACGTACTGCGGGTTGCCCTGGTCCGCGGCGCGTTCGAGTACCAGGGTCAAAAGTGCTCAGCCGCGTCCCGCGCCTATGTTCCGCAGTCGCTGTGGTCGAAGCTGCGTAATGATCTTGTCAGCGAGATAGACAGCCTGGCGATGGGAGACGTAACGGACTTCACCAATTTCATGGGTGCCGTGATCGATGACCGGTCGTTCAACAAGCTCAGCGGCGTCATCGACCGGGTACGCGGCGAGGAAGGTGTCGAGATCGTGGCCGGGGGCCAGGCCGACGACAGCGAGGGCTACTTCGTCCGGCCGACCGTGGTACAGGCCGATGACCCCGAACACGAGGTCTTCACGACTGAGTATTTCGGCCCCATCCTTGGGGTATTCGTCTACGACGACGCTGACTACGACCGGGTGCTGCGCGAGTCGGCTGCGATCGG
>JAICEV010000190.1 GCA_025923975.1 Propionibacteriaceae bacterium | reverse complement strand
CCGGTTCGATCATGGTGGGATGAGGGCGACCCTTCGTTCGCACGATCTCGACATTGCCCACCGCGCACATCTTGTGGGCAAGCGCGATGAACAAAGGCGTCGTAGCCGCTCCTCCACGGCATCGAGTTCGGATCTGCGCCCCACCATTCGTGGCCAGTCAGGTTCCGAGTCCTCAAAGACGGGAGGTAGGAACATGGAGAAGTTGTTGTTGAGCCCAGCTGAGGCCGCGGCTCATCTCAGCTTCGGACGGAGCAAGGTTTATGAGCTGATGCGGCTTTGGCAACTGCGATCGGTGAAGATCGGCACGTCGCGGAGTATCCCACAAGCAGCGCTCGCCGACTTCATTGCGGGTCTTACCGAGGAGCCGCGGTGACGAGTCGCCGTGGCCGCGGTGAGGATTCGGTGAACCACGACGGCGACCGCTGGCGAGGTGCGGTCTCCCTTGGCTACCGCCCCGACGGGCGTCGGATTCGCAAGAAGGTGAGCGGTGCGACGAAAGCCGAAGTGCTGCGCAAGCTGCGAGACCTGCGATCCGAACTCAACGCAGGCATGCCCAGTTCCCGATGACCGGCAAACGGTCGCCGCTTTCCTGGATCGGTGGCTAACGGCAAGCCTTCCTGGGCAAATAGGGGAAAAGACCCTGGACAGCTACGCGGACACTGTGCGTCTGCACATCAAACCGTCGTTGGGCCGCAAAGTTCTGCGCAAACTGACAGTCTCCGATGTTGATCAGCTCCTCGCCTGGAAGCGCAACGCTGGCTACAGCGCCAACACGGTCCGCATCATTCGAGCTGTACTTCGCCGCGCCCTGAGACAAGCCGAGCGAGAGGGCCTGGTTTCGCGGAACGCAGCCGCTCTCTCCACCGCACCGCGCGTTCGGACTGACGAAGGGCGAGCGCTTTCCGTCGAGCAGGCAAGGGCTCTCCTTGAACAGGTGAAAGGCACCCGGGAAGAGCCGTTGCTGACTGTGATGCTCGCGTTTGGGCTGCGGCGTGGAGAGGCGCTAGGCATGCACTGGTCCGCATTGGATTGGGATGCGGCGACGCTGAAGGTGACACATGCAGTGAAGCGAGTTCGAGACCGTACGGAGACCACCAAGCTAAGCACGCGTCTTGTGATCGGTGAGCTCAAGACCGCCCGCTCGCGGCGACCTCTCTTCCTGACCCCGGAGCCGGTTGAACTGTTGCGGCGCCACCGCGCTCGTCTGGCCGAGGAGCGAATGGCAATCGGACCAGCCTGGCGAGAATACGACTTGATCTTCCCGAGCGCTGTGGGGACGCCACTGGATCCGGATAACGTGTCGCACTGGTTCTCGCGGATCTGCCGGCGGGCTGGCCTCGGCCACTGGCACCTCCATGAGCTGCGCAATTCAGGGGCGTCGTTGATGCTGGCCCAGGGCACCGATCTCTACGTTGTCTCCGAAGTTCTCGGACACTCGAGCGTCGCCATCACAAAAGACGTGTACGGGCATCTCGTCGAGGGCCAGAAGCGCACAGCTGCTACTCGAATGTCCGAGGCGCTGCTGACGCCCAATGGCTCCCGCAATGCTCCCAGAGCCCGCCTGCACCGGACGCTGACGCTGGCTGAGCGCAAAAAGAAGGCTTTGACAAGGGTAAACACTGGCGCACCCGGAGGTGACCCGGAGGGATTCGAACCCCAACCTTCTGATCCGTAGGTATATCGGGTTTAGCGCTGTGCTAAAGGCCTAGTCAGGCGCACCTTTGCCGAGCGTTTCCCCTCGAGTCAGAAGGTATTCGCCAGCGGCCCCGAGCGGTGTTAGTAGCACCAGCTCAGGGCCTTGATCCCGACTGCAAAGGAGTCGAGACCCATGAGCAAGACAACCACATTGGCCAGCGGCCAGATCACATCCACCGACGCATTGCTCGTTGAGCTGCGAGAGCCTGAGGAGTTTCCCGCAACGATCTTGATCGTCTGGCCTCAAGCGCCGTCAGTGATCGATCCGCGCCGGTTTGGCGCAACCGCCAACGCCATCGCACGTCTCATGGCTGCGGCCATCACAAAGTTGGCGGAGATCCGAGCACATGGGCGGTAGCCGAAACTCGGGCGGTTGATGCCAGCCGGCCACCATTGAATTGGCTGGAGTCGCCCGCAACGCGCGTCAGCGCGCCACGTCATGATCGGTAGCTAAAGCTGATGTCCCGGGCGTAAGGATGTGATGGTCGTCATCGTGTCGGCTTCTAATGCGCCCCAAATGCAGGCGGTCGACACTTTCTGACGGCGCATCTTGTCGGTGGATCAACGAGGGCCGATGCTGGTATCGCTAGACGCGGTGCCGCTCCGCAGCGGCAGCCGAATGCGACGACCGACAGATCCTTTCTAGGCATTTGACAAACTCGGCATCCGCACCGAACTGCTCGAAAACCTTCGGATTAGCCACAAGGCAGCGCACGAGGTCGCACCAAGGGTCCGGCCGCACGTCGGGGGGTTCGACGCCGACCCGGACAGCCGCGGTCAGTGTCAGTTCTCGAGTAAACGGCATCCTTGCGGTGGTGGTGCCTGATGCGCGGAGACGGACCCGGTAGACGCCGGGGATCGTGGCGACGAAGCTGCCGCCGAAGGTGCCCGAAGTATCCGCCGTCAAGTTCGCGCCGAGGTAAGAGCCGGCGGGGTCGGTGATGTCGGCCCAGACCTGCGCTCCCTCGGCGAGAACCCTGCTGTACTCCATGATCTGGGCGGTAAGGCTGACGCTGGTGCCCGGAGCATACTCCGGCTGGGTAAGCCAGCCGCGCAGCTCGAGACTGGAGTAGGCATGGACGACCACGTCGTAGGGCACGGCCCCGCCGTACCGGGCTGCAGAGTATTCCGACGTGTATCGGCCCTTCCCGCCGGCACGCAGGCGGAGAAGAACGTACCAGCGGCCCTGGTGAGATCCGTCGGGTTTGGACGGCACAGCCGGTAGCACCAGTCGGTACAGTGAGAGTCCGGCTTGACCGGCCTGTTCACCGGTGCCTTCGGCGGCCAGCACTCCGGCGTCGATTAGTGTGCCGTCGGGCGCCTGGAGCACGCACTCCAGCCACTTCGGTTCGGGCGTGAGCACGAAAACGTCTAGTCCGTAGTCGGCCTCGGTGACGTCAAAGGGAATCCGGTGCACCGTGCCGGACGGCAGCTGTCCCGACGGGTCGACGACCACCGCGGCATTGGTGATGCCAGCGAGGATCTGCAGGAAGTACTTGGTCAACCGGGTCCGTTGATCAGGGGTGACCGCGCCGGTGATCAGCAGATAGCCGTTGTGGCCTTGGGTGAGTACGCTGAGCGCCGCGACGTTTAGGTTGGCGGGCAGGCCCAACCCGACGGCGAACGTGTTCGCGGTAATGCTCGGCGTGACGTCCGCCAGCATTGGCGGGGTGTTCTGGACCCCGTCGGTGAGCACCACCATGGCACGCACGTCGTAGCCGGCGGAGGCATTCAACGTGGCGGCCCCTTCCAGCACGCCGCCGCCGATCGAAGTCGCTCCGGCCGGATCCAGGGCGCTGCCGTTGATGTGCCCGAGGGCGGTGGTTCGGCCAGTACCGCCGTTCAGGGGTCCGACATTGGTGATGTCCATCAGCCGTTGGGCGGTATCGTCAAATCGGACTACGCCGATTCCATCGCCGGGGAGCATGGCGGCAATGAAAGTGGAGGCCGCCTCCCGTAGCTTCTGCACCTTGAGGGTGCCGTCGCCAGCGTCCTCGGACATGCTGCCGGAGTGGTCGAGAACCATGGCGACCGCCGATTTCGGTCGGGGAATGGTTCGGGCCGTTAGGGAGATTGTCCAGCTCTGGCCGAGTTCGTCGCTGCGGATGGTGACGCTGCCAGAGGCGGTAGTGCCGGCGGTCGTGGAGGTGTACCCGATCCACACCGGCACCCGATTGATCGGCGTGATGCTGCTTGCCGGATCGGCAATGACCGTAGTTCCGAACGGCGCGGCGAAGCCGCCGGTCGGCCCGGAGGTGATGCGGAAGGCGATCTGCCGGCAAGAGACTACCTCGAACACGATCGCCCGATAGGTGGTAACGCCGACGCCGCCGAGGCCCTCGGGAACGCCGCCAAAATCGAGACTGAGGGCGGGCGGGGTCACCGTTTCGGGCGGCAAGAATGGCGTGAGGGTCTGCCGGATCACCCGGGCGCACACGGGGCAGAAGGGCCCGTAGTCCCGCATATAGCAGGATGGCAGCGGGCGGTAGACGCCGCAGTTGCTGTAGTCTCCACCCTCGTATGTCCCGACCGCGCCGGCCGGCGGCGGCGTCGCTGGCGGCGTGCAGCCCGGACAAGGCGTCGGAGACGAGCCGGAGGTGACCCCGCACGCCGACGGCATGGGCGTTGTGGCCAAAATCAGGTCACGCCACTTGTTTGTGGCGCGGTTGACGTCTCGGGTGACGTTGGGCTTGGGGGATTCACCGGCCGTTGTCCCAGTGCCATCGCCGCCGTACTCGTCGGCCAATCCGAAGGCGGAGTGTCCCATCTCGTGGATCGCGATCTCGAACGCGTTCGTGCTGGCGGTGGCCACCGGACCGCCGGACCCGCCGTAGCGTGAGCTGTTGACCAGCATGACCACCTGATCAACCTGCGGCACCCGGGCCTTAGCCACGGCCTTTGCCTCGGTGCTGTTGCCGGCTAGCAGCCGAGAAATCGGCACCGCGCCGGGACCGATGCTGCAAAAAGTGGTGTCAAAGTAGGTGCGCGGGGAAGCCCCGGAGCCAGTGCCGCCGTCGCCGCACGTGGCCGGCTCGTCAGCGCCGCTTTCGGTAGACACGACATCGATGCGGAAAACGTTGATGCCACACCACAGCTCGCCGAACGGCGGCGTGGAGCGCAGCCTGGTGACGAAACTTTGCACGTCGGCGCGGTATTGGGCCAGCTCCGTCGACTGGTACCCATCGCCCACCACGACCAGACACCACCGATCGACATCGGAGCCGTGATCAACGATCTTGGTGGTCGCGCCAACATAGCCGTCGGAGGTGGTCATGATGCTGTTCCCGGATCGCTTCCCTGGCCGCGCAGGTCGAATCGACCGAGCGGCTCGGCCGGTCTGAGGCCTCTTCCTCTACCTTTGCCGGGGGCGGGACTCGCGAAGAGGACGGCGTATGCCGCATCCGGCAGATCCGGGACCAACACATCAAACGTTCCCCGGTCGGGCGGACCGACGACGATGTGTGGCCCTTCTTCCGGATCGTGGACCTCCACGCGGGTCCGCAGGGGATCGTTGAGGAGCCTGGTGAATATCGGGCGGTCGTCGCCGTCGCGTACCTGCAGCCATTCGCCGACGTGTTTTCCCTCATCCGGAGGATCCCCGATCATGGGCGGAACGAGCTTCTCCAGTCGCTCCGTGTCGATCAACTCGACATTGTCTCCGTCAAACTGAAACGTCAACCGCAGCGCGTGACGTGTTGCCGGAATCGAAGGTCTTGGTTCGGGACGCTGCCCTTGCTCGTACCAGCCCTCTTCGTCCACGTCAGCCTCCCTACCGAATCGTTCACGAGGTTCGGCAGGTCGGAGTCGATCAGCCTGCCCTTGTCGGAACTCACTGCCTCGCCGGCGATTGCGCCGCCTCCTGAACATCCAGCATGGCGCCGAGAGATCACCCTAGGCAAGGGCCCAGCCCATAGCCCTGCCCATGCCGAATCAGTGCATCAGGGCAGCTCATGGACAAATTTTCTTCCAACCTCGACAAACGATTAGTCGTCGTAGCGGCAGTCTGGGGCGCGGTAGCCTGGCAGGCGGTCTAGTCATCGAGATAATCCCGTCGACCTCGCTCATCGCACCAAGGCAAGCGGGCCTTAACGCTCCACTCGACTGCCGCCTCGCGGCGGACCGATGAATGTGGCTTATCTGGCGGACTAACTCTACGATTGTCTGTACGCCACTATGCGGTAGTTACTCGAAAATGTGTCCATCGCGCAACCTGTTCGAAGGAGGCATTTGATGACTCGTCAACGGGTTGAGGTAACCCGTTTTTCTTTACCTCACGATTGGGAAGAGCGCGAAATTGAGGCCATCTTCCACGAGCTTGACATGGACGCGCGTGTTCAAGGCGAAAGCTTCGCCGGTCCCGCTGAGTTCTTTGCGGGCGTAACTGTCGCAACAATGCTCGTCCCATTCTTTCAGGCTATAGTAAGCAAAGCAGGTGATGACGCTTACCTCAGTCTGAAGAAACTTACTGCACGACTAGTTGCATTCGGTCGCGGACCATATAAGGATTTGCCTGAAGGGGATGTGTCATTTACAGAGCGGTTTACAAAGTTACGATTCGATCCCAGACTTCCAGATTCTGCTTTCAGGCAATTATTCACGCTCGATTTGAAACAGTTCGAAAATGTAAGCGTCACCATAAGCTACAGCGATCGGTGGGGTCGTTGGCTGGCGTACCCGTCCCCAATGACGACACGGCTCGCCAGGCGAGTGCCTGTTATTTCGTCGCGCGCATCTAAGGCTTATACGAAAGCACCATCTGTGCGAGCCATCGTGCCGGGTGAGAATGCTCGGCTCTTCAAGGATCGCAGTAAAGGCTCAGCGGTGACATCTCAACGGTTTGAGATCATCATGAAGAGTGTCGGCTGGCGGCATGACTCAGTGGATATAGCTGCAGAGATGGTTGTAAGTGAAGACTTAGTCAGGTCAGTATTCGGTGATTTCAATCACGTAGGGTTTGACTCCCTTTACGCGAAGTACGACGATGGGCGGAGCCCAACCTTGACACCGGAACAGGCCAATGAAATCGTTTCGATTGCCGCATCATCTCCAGCCGCTTACGACGCCGAATTTCCTGTTTGGACCTACCCCTCGCTCGTCGATTTTCTGGTGGTTGAAGGTATTGTGGAAGACATTGGATATCCTGCACTGAAGCGGTTTCTCAATGAAAGAGGCGTAAGGCTAAGTGGCTCAAAAAGGGAGAAGTCCTAACAAGTTTACGAGCTTTTTGTCACTATGAGACGCACGGCGGAGAAGGTCAAACCACCATTTTGGCTCCATCAGT
>JAICEV010000189.1 GCA_025923975.1 Propionibacteriaceae bacterium | reverse complement strand
GACCGGAACTCCTGATACCTCCGCGGATAGTCGCGCCCCCCGACAGGACGCGGATCGCCAACCACAACCCCACCCTACTGCACTCAAGCAGATATGCAGGACACGCATTCAATATATGGCTCAGCTCCGACACTTTCCTCCAGTTCAGCGCGCCACGGCCAACGGACAACACCTCACCGATCCGGACAACATCAGCGACCAGGCCCGGTCAACGCTTACGTCAGCCCAGTGGTCGGCCGAGATTGAGCGCCGTCTCTGACGCTGCGTAATACCCGAACCGTTCGACATCGACATAGCCACTTGAGCGGTAGAGACCGACCGCGGCGATTTGCGGTTGACCAGTCTCCAGAAGCATCCAGTCTGCGCCAGCGGCTGCCGCACTCGCCTCCAGAGCGGCCAGCACTAGCCGCGCGAAGCCACGTCCTCGTACGCGCTCGCGTACGAATATGCGCCGGATTTCCGCTGGTCGCCGTGACACCCGTGGCACGCCAGGCGTTCGAAATCGCCAACCGCCCATGGCCACGGCTTGCCCTTCCAAGTAGCCGACGAAGAATGCTCCCCGAGGAGGACTGAAGTCTGCTGTCGTGAACGGAGTGTGATCCGGCCCTCCGTAAATCTGGGTATAGAACTGCTGAGCCGCCTGTTCCAGTGCCGCAACGTCTGGGTGCTCGTACGGCACTTGCATCAGCCGCAACTCCTCGGACACCGGCCCAGCCTAAGCGCGCAGCCCACACCTTTTGCGACCAGAGAGACCGCGACAGGTTAGTAGGCTGAGTCAGTCCAGTACCCCGACGTAAGGACGCTCGTGTTCGACACCCTGCAAGACCGCCTCGCGGCGACGTTCAAGAACCTGCGCGGCAAGGGCCGGCTGTCCGACGCCGACATCGACGCAACAGCTCGCGAGATCCGGGTCGCGCTGCTCGAGGCCGACGTGAATCTGTCGGTGGTCAAGGACTTCATTGCCGCGATCAAGGAGCGTGCCCGCGGCGCCGAACTCTCCGGCGCGCTGAATCCGGCCCAGCAAGTGATCAAGATCGTCAACGAGGAGCTGGTCGCCATTCTGGGCGGCGAAACCAGGCTGCTGCGTTTCGCCAAGCGACCGCCGACTGTGATCATGCTCGCCGGCTTGCAAGGTTCCGGTAAGACGACGCTGGCCGCGAAGCTCGGGTTGTGGCTGAAGGACCAAGGTCACTCTCCACTGCTGGTCGCGGCCGACTTGCAGCGTCCCAATGCCGTCAACCAGTTGCAGGTCGTCGGCCAGCGAGCCGGCGTTCACGTCTACGCGCCTGAGCCCGGAAACGGGATCGGCAACCCGATCGCCGTCGCCCGCTCCTCGATTACCGAGGCAGAGCGCCGACTCTACGACGTGGTCATTGTCGACACCGCCGGCCGGCTGGGCATCGACGCTGAGATGATGCAGCAGGCTGCCGACATTCGCGACGCGGTGCGTCCCGATGAGGTGCTCTTCGTTGTCGATGCCATGATCGGCCAGGATGCTGTCAACACAGCCAACGCCTTTGCCGAGGGAGTGGGCTTCGACGGCGTGGTGCTCACCAAGCTGGATGGTGATGCCCGCGGAGGTGCGGCGCTCTCGATCGCGCGCGTGACCGGCAAGCCGATCATGTTCGCCTCCAACGGTGAAGCCCTTGCCGACTTCGACGTGTTCCATCCCGACCGAATGGCCAGCCGGATCTTGGGCATGGGCGACATGCTTACCTTGATCGAGCAAGCCGAGAAGACCTTTGACGCTGAACAGTCGGCCAAGGCAGCCGCCAAACTGGCTGGACAAGGGGGAGAGTTCGGATTGGCGGACTTTCTCCAGCAGATGCAGATGGTACGCAAGATGGGCCCACTGTCGAAGGTCTTCGGGATGTTGCCCGGGATGGGTGAGATCAAGGACAGGATCGCCGGCATCGACGAGCGCGACGTCGATCACATCGAGGCGATCATCCATTCCATGACCCCGGCCGAGCGCGACAACCCCAAGATCATCGACGGCTCCCGACGCGCCCGGATTGCCAAGGGCGCCGGGGTTGAGGTCTCAGAGGTCAACGGCCTGATCAATCGCTTCTTTGAGGCACGCAAGATGATGAGCTCCCTGGCAACAGGCGCCATGCCGGGCATCCCCGGCCTTCCCGGCCCTCGTCGGCAGCCCACCCGCTCCAAGAAGAAGGGTGGCAGGGGCGTATCGGGGAATCCAGCAAAGCGCAACGCGGCTCAGCACCCGGCTGGTCCGGCAGAGCCTGCAGCAGCATTTGGGGGCGAAGAGTTGGACAAGGCAGCGCTCGAGAAGGCGATGGCGGAGTTCCAATTGCCGCCCGAACTGCGCGGCCGTTTCAGCAATCCCAATTAGGCCATGCCCGATCGCCTCCACGTCTCGGGCGTGGTGCTGCCTGAAGGCGAATATCGCGACCTCTGGGTGGTCGACGGCGTAATTCGCACTGAGCCGGTCGCCGACGCCCACACTGTCGCCACCGGAGCCTGGCTGATGCCGGGCCTCGTTGATGCGCATTGCCACGTCGGTCTGGAACGGCAAGGGGCCGTACCCGATGAACGGGCGGAGCAGCATGCACTGGCCGATCGTGACGCTGGTGCGTTGCTGCTGCGCGACGCCGGCAGTCCGGCTGACACTCGGTGGATTGACCAACGCGTCGATCTTCCCAAGATCATCCGTGCTGGACGACACATCGCTCGGCCAAAGCGCTATCTCCGCAATTACGGCGAGGAAGTCGAGCCCGATGAGCTGGTCGCCGAGGTTGAACGCCAGGCCGCCCGCGGTGACGGCTGGGTGAAGCTTGTCGGGGACTGGATCGACAGAGACATCGGCGATCTCACGCCATTGTGGCCGGTCGATGTGGCGGAAGCGGCCATCGCCCGGGCGCACGAGCTGGGTTGCCGAGTAACCGCTCACGTCTTCGGTGAGCAGGCAGTCAGCGAGCTGGTTGCGGTCGGAATCGACGGCATCGAGCACGGAACCGGGATGGACGACGCCACCATCGTCCTCATGGCCGAGCATCAGGTTGCGCTGGTGCCGACCATGATCCAGCTTGACAACTTCGAGATGTACGCCCGATCCGGGGAGGACAAGTACCCGGCGTACGCCAGGCATATGAGAACTCTGTATGCCAGCCGTCTCGAGCGGTTCGCGAAAGCCCTTGATGCCGGCGTCCCGATCTACGCCGGAACCGACGCTGGTGGCTTTCTTCCGCACGGCTTGGTGGGCAAGGAGATTGCCGCGCTAGGACAATTCAGCTCGCCTGAGTACGCGTTAGGCGCGGGTTCCTGGCGCGCTCGCGCCTGGCTCGGTCACCCGTCCCGACTCAGCGAAGGGGCGCCAGCCGACCTAGTGGTCTTCGACGCCGACCCGCGCCTCGATCTCGGTGTCCTGAGCGCGCCCCGACACGTCATCCTGCGCGGCGCTCTGATCGCGTGACTCAGCTGCGAGCGTCGGAAATCGCGCGCCGCCGTGCTGAGCCAGGCTGGCGCCGGAGCGCCAGCCTCTGCGAGCGGAGCGAGCCATGGACACGGGGCGAGCCGTTCTTCCCTCTGCGAGCGACGACGAAGTAGGCGGACTCCACGCGCGATTGCGCGAGCAGCTCCGAAAACAAATTTGCTCGCGGAGCAAGATGGGCCCATGCGCGGGGCCCGGGCTGCAGCCTTAATGCTGATCGTTGCGCTGTTGGCCGGTATCCCGATCCCGGCGCATGCGCAAGACCAGGTGATCAAGACCGAACTGATGGTGGCTGGGACGCCCGAGGCGGATGGCAAGCCAATCAAGCTCGACGCG
Source organism: Propionibacteriaceae bacterium (assembly GCA_025923975.1). GTDB lineage: Bacteria > Actinomycetota > Actinomycetes > Propionibacteriales > Propionibacteriaceae > Microlunatus. The sequence continues at coordinate 3,198 of JAICEV010000189.1, read as the reverse complement.
ACAATTCTGACCACGGACCCAGCCACGCCGCGCCCAGCCATTGTGTTGGCGCATGGCTTCGGCGGCACCAAGAACGATAGTGAGCCAACCGCACGCTCGCTCGCGTTGGCCGGTTACACAGTGATCATCTACACTGCCCGCGGCTTCGGCGCATCCGGCGGCCGGATCCACCTGAACAATCCCGCGTACGAGGGTGCCGATGCCCGCAAACTGATTGATCTTGCTGCCAGCCGCCCCGAGGTTGCCAAGGTTGGCGATGATCCGGTGATCGGCTTCGCCGGCGCATCCTATGGCGGAGCGGTGTCGTTTCTGGCCGCCGGGCTTGATCATCGCGTCGATGCCATAGCTCCGGCGTTCACCTGGCACAGCCTTCGACAGGCGCTCTTCCCGCAGCATCAGGTTGTCGGCGTAGCCACATCGTCCGCCGATGTCACTCCCGCAAACCGCCAGGGGGTGTTCAAACAGCGTTGGGCCGCAATGTTGTTCTCCAATGCCAGCGGACGACCGGCTACGGCCAACCATGACTCCAACGACAGCAACGCCTTGTGCGGTCGATTCGACCCGGAGCTATGCCGGGGATATCTCACCGCCGCTGAGACCGGCGAGGCAGACGACGAGCTGAGCAGGCTGTTGGATGAGTCCGGTCTGGAGAAGATCGTGCCGGCGATCAAGGCGCCCACGCTCATCATTCAGGGCGAGGATGACACGTTGTTCACCCTCGACCAGGCGGACGCGAACTTCCGCGGTCTGCCTGCTGATACGCCAGCGCAGCTGAAGTGGGTGGCTGGCGGCCATGACGCCGAGATCTCCGTCGATACCCTGGTCGATGATATTGAAGAGTGGTTCGGGCGCTACTTGAAGCATGACGGCAGCGTTGCCGACAGCCAGTTTTCAGTACTTATGCCGGAAACGTCGCTGCTTGGGGAGGATCGCGGGACCCGCGAACCGCAGACTCTGCTAGCTCAGTCCTATCCCGGCCGTGAGTCGAGCCCTGCCAGTCATCCGCTCGCTCTCAGTGGTGAGCGGCAAAGCATCATTGCCCCGCCCGGTGGTGCACCGGCGGCATTGACGAGCCTTCCGGGAACCGGCAGTGCTTTCGGCAGAGCATCCAGCGTGGCCGGCTACGCCCTCGGCGTGCTGCCTGGTCAGTCGGCCCGCTTTACCAGCGACCCGCTGACGGCACCGCTGACCTTGATCGGCAGCAGTCGGATTGATCTTGATGTGACGGGAAGCACGCCGACGGCCACTTTGTTCGCATCCCTGTGGGATCTGGGACCCGACCTGGAGCGCACTGAGAATGGCCGGATCAGCGTAAGTCCCAGCTCGGCAGTGCTTCCGCAACTCCAAATCGCGCCAGTGAAACTCACCGGTCTCGATCCCACCAAGCCGATGCCCGTGACAATTGCGCTACCCCCGGTATCCCATAAAGTCCCGGTCGGTCACCGCCTTCAGCTTGTCATCAGCACGACCGATCAGGCGTACTCGAATGCGACAAGGGCAGCCCAGTACGACGTGGCGCTGGCCGGTGACCGAGCCGCCGCCATCCCGATGCTTGCTACGACGGCATTGAACGCCAACACCCTCAACGTGCCCCTTCCGCTGCTCATCGCGGTCGCCCTGCTGATGGCTGCCTCGCTTACCGCTGCGCTGCTGCTCTGGCGCCGCCGTCGGGAGATCCAGACAGTTTCTGAGCTGGCCGGCGTCCCGTTGGTCGTCAATGATGTGGTGAAGACCTATGGCGACGGTTTCCGTGCGGTGGACGGTGTGTCCTTCCGCGCGGAGGCCGGCCAGGTGGTCGGGCTGCTTGGTCCCAATGGTGCCGGAAAGACCACCGTGATCCGCATGCTGGTTGGTTTGATTCGACCCGACTCGGGCTCGATTTATGTCAACGGCCAGCCAGTGCATGCCGGCGCAGATGTACTCAGCTCCGTGGGCGCCTTCATTGAAGGGCCTGGCTTCCTCCCGCATCTCAGCGGCAAGGCGAACCTGATGGCGTACTGGAACGCCACCGGTCGCCCACTGAAGGAGGCGTACCTGGACGAGGCCTTGGAGATTGCCGGCCTGGGTGCGGCCATCGAACGCAAGGTCCGCGGGTACAGCCACGGGATGCGTCAGCGACTCGGCATCGCCCAAGCCATGCTCGGAATGCCGCCCCTGCTAGTACTTGACGAGCCCACCAACGGCCTGGATCCGCCCCAGATCAAGACGATGCGCGCGGTGCTGGCTCACTACACGGCCGCAGGCCGGACGGTTGTGATTTCTTCTCACCTGCTGTCGGAGGTGGAGCACACCTGCAGTCATGTCGTCGTGATGGACAAGGGCAAGGTAGTACTCACCGGAGCAGTGGAGGAACTGACCGCGAGCGACACCGTGACTGTGATTGGACTGACCAATGTGGCCGATGTCGGAAACGCCGGCCGGACGCTGCAGGCTCGCGGCCTGCAGGCTGAACCTGAGGGCAAGCTGCTCCGGGTTACCGGCGAACTGCCGCGTCAGGCGATCGTTGCGGAGCTGGTCGCGGCCGGGTACGGCGTCGAGTCGGTGGACGGCCATCGACAGCTTGAGGAGGTGTTCATGAGCATTGTCGGCACGCCCGCCGACGGGCTTGAGGACACAGACGAGGTCCCGCGATGAGCGCTACCACGATTGTTCGTCCCACGATCGCTCGTCCGCCGCTGCCGCTAAGAGCCGAGATCGGACGTCAGTTGCGCCGCCGGCGCACCATTGGCATCTTCACGGTGCTCACGGTGTTGCCACTGGTGCTACTGCTCGCATTCTGGCTCGGCGATGACGGCAACAGCTCCGGAGAGCGCGGATTTGTCGACCTCGCGCAGGAGAGCGGAGCGAACTTGGTGATCTTCACGCTCTTTGCCTCGACCAGCTTTCTCCTGATTGTCATCGTTGCCTTGTTCGCCGGCGATACCGTCCCGTCGGAGGCAACCTGGGCCAGTTTGCGCTACCTGCTGGCCGCGCCGGTGCGCCGCGAGCGCCTGCTACGGCAGAAGCTCGTCGTAGCGGCGTTCTCCTCGCTCGTCGCTTTCCTGTTTCTACCTGCCTGGACGTTGCTCGTGGGCGGTATTGCGTACGGGTGGGGTCCGTATGTCGGCCCGACCGGAACCCAAATCGGTTGGCCGCAATTCGCGGGCCGGCTGCTGATCATCATCGCCTACCTGCTGGTCGTCATGTCCGTGGTGGGCG
>JAICEV010000188.1 GCA_025923975.1 Propionibacteriaceae bacterium | reverse complement strand
CGGAACAACGGCCTGCGGGCCGCTCGAGCCGGGTCACAGATCGTGCACAAGCGCGTTCCCCGACGCAACGACAGACCGGCTGGCCGACCCGAGTGGTTGGCGCAACGAGCCATGACCTTGTGCTATCACGCACCCGCCGCCAAAGCTTGGAAGACGACCGCTCCGAGCTACCAGCCTGTGTCCAACAGGTGGTTGACCAGCAGGGCCCAGGCCGCGGCACCCACCAGGGCTACCCGAGCCTCCCGGCGCGTAACAGCGCCACCCGGCGGGCAGCGACCACTCCGAATGCCAGCCAGATCCGTTCTGTCTCGGCCTTGCCACTGAAAGCAAGACCCACATCAAGGGGTTTGTCGTGAAGGCTGTGATCTGCGGGAGCCGGCATCGCCGCACCTACGGTGATGCGGCTGCTCGGCGGGCAAGCTGGCAGCTGCGGCTCGTGGAACGCGGCCCCGGCCCTGCGCGTCGAGGGCTACATAATCGACTTCTTCGGGCCCGGATGCGACGCCGCCGAGGACACTCAGCTCGCGCTGGATCTGATCCGAAATTGAGCCGCGGTGCCCACGCCGCCGGTAGTTTGGCCGACATGGCGCCTTCAGATCTGATAACCGAGCTCCTCAAGATCGAACGCGCCGGTTGGGATTCGCTATGCAACGGCACGGGTGGCGAGTTCTACGGCACTCTCATGACCGAGGGCGCGGTGATGATCTTGGCCAACGGGGTGGCTTTGGACCGCGACGCCGTCGTGAGCTCGCTCCGTGATGCGCCGCCCTGGCAGCGCTACGAGATCAGCAGTGAGAAGCTGATCGGCGGCAGCGCCGCCTTTGCCATTCTGGTGTACCGCGGACACGCCTACGGCGAGGGCATGGACTCGCCGTTCGTGGCATGGATGTCCAGCGCGTACGTCCGCAGTGACGGAGCGTGGCGGCTTGCCGCGTACCAGCAAACACCGCTAGCCAGCGCGGACCGGTGAACCGTTGATGTTACGTATGCCCCTGACGGTTCGCCAGAAGTTGGTGTGGTTCGGCGACGCCACCCGCACTAAGCTGTGGCCGCTGCCTTGCGGAGGAATCGTGCTGGCCCTTGCTGGAGCGGTGGGTCTCACCCATCTCGACGGAGCGATCGACACCAGCCTCCCGAATTACTTCACGACCTGGATCTTCGGTGGCGATGCCGATGCGGCTCGTGCCATCCTCGGGTCGTTGGCCACCTCCTTGATCACGGTGACGTCTCTCACATTCTCCCTCACCGTGGTGACGCTCCAGTTGGCCAGCAGCCAGTTCTCCCCGCGTCTGCTGCGAACCTTCACCCGAGATCGTTTTGTGCAGGGCACGCTCGCTTTGTTCCTTGGAACCTTCGTCTTCACCCTGACCGTGCTCCGCACAGTCCGCACTAGTACCGACGGCGCGGCCGAATTCGTACCGCGGATCTCGGTGACTACCACGTATCTGCTGACCATCGCCAGCGTGATCGGGCTCGTCGCGTTTCTGGCGCACCTCGCCGAAGAGATCAGGGTAGAGACGATGCTGCAGACGGTGCACTTCGAGGCGAGCGAGACGGTTCGCCGAACACTCAGCGACACCGAGGGCTCCGGCGGCCACTTCCGTCAGCCGGCTGCCGAGACGGCGATCATGCTCGCTGCCCGGTCGGGGTTCATCACCAACGTCGTCGCCGAGACGTTGGTCAAGGCAGCCGAAGAGCTGGATGCGGTGATTCTTCTCGACCGACCGATTGGCAGTTCGGTCGTCTTGAACACTCCGGCAGGGCTCGCTTGGGCGAGCGATCAAACTCGCTCGCTGACCGATGACCATCGCCAGGTCCTGCAGGAGAATTTCGACTACGCGGTGCAGATCGGGTTTGAGCGGACCTCGGTGGACGACATCGGCTATGGCCTGCGGCAGCTGACCGACGTCGCCGCTAAGGCACTTTCGCCGGGGATCAACGACCCGACCACGGCGACACACGCGCTCGGTCACAGCGCCGCATTGCTGTGCCAGCTCGCCGGCCTGCCGCTGGGCGACGAGCTGATCCGCGATGAACAGCGAACGCTTCGGGTCGTTCTCCGGCGACCCGACTTGGCTGAGCTTCTCGAGCTGGCTGTCGACCAGCCCCGCTCGTACGGAGCGCGCGAGCCGCAGGTGATCGAGCGGCTCTTTGGCATGCTGCGCGAGGTGGCCTGGGTCACCACGCGGCCCGACCATCGCGAGGCACTACGTCACGAGCTCGAGCGGCTACGGTGGGCGCTTGACAAGGTTGACGTCGACAGCACACAGCGGGCTCGTTACGAACGGCTCCACGGCGACGTCGAGAATGCGATACAGGGGCGGTGGTTCACCCGCGAAGCGGGCAGCGGCGCGTGAGCACCTCGGGTGATGTACCGCCCACGCCGCCGGCCCAAGTGCATCCACTGCACCTGCTGCGCGATTACGCCTTCATCGGCGACGGCTACCGCGGCGCGCTGATGGGCCCACGCGGTGATGTTGCTTGGTTGTGTGCGCCGCGCTGGGACTCCCCGGCAGTGCCTGCGCAGCTTATCGGCGGCCACGGCGTCTAGACGGTGACTCCGGCCGAGGCTTTGTCTGGGGAGGCTGGTACGAGCCAGGGACCCTGACCTGGCGCAGTCACTGGGTAACAGCGTGCACCCTGATCGATTGCCGCGAGGCCCTCGCCCCTACCTGCGGATCCCCATCGGCTGCTGCTTTTACGCCGGATCGAGGCCATCAGCTCAGATGCCGTCGTCGATACCGCCCTCGACCCACCGGGGCGACTTCGGGCGCACGGGCCGCCAGGAGTGCCGGCGCGGAAATGACGGTCGGTGGGAGATCAGCACGGGCGAGCTGAAGTGCCGCTGGTCGGGCGCCGCGGACGCGCGGGTCGACTCCGGCTGCGTGCTTCGTCTCAGGCCGGCCCTGCCCGCTCACCACCATCACGAGCCTGCTGCTGGAGATTGGCACCGGACCGTTGCCGGCGCACCTCGACGCCGACAGTGCCTGGAGCGCTACCGAATGGGAGTGCCAGACGTCAGTGCCCAGGTTTGTCGACTCGGCCGCTCCGCGGGACTCCGAGCTTGCCTGCTCCGCGGCCTCACTGTCCCCGGCGGCATCGCGGCGGCGGCCACCCTCGGCATGCCGGAGCGCGCCGATGCCGGACGCAATTACGAGTATCGCTACGTCTGGCTGTGCGACGTGGCGTACGCGGGTCTTGCCGCTGCAGTCCAGGACGCACACGAGCTGCTCGATGAGGCGATGGCCTTAACGACCGCGCGGGTGCAGACCGACGGGGACAAGATCCGTCCGTCCCGCCACCAGACAGACGGCACCCCGCCCCCGGAGGAAACCACTCTAGATCTGGCAGGATATCCCGGAGGCACGAGGTGGTCGGAACTGGGTACGCGGGCAGTTCCAGCTCGACACGCTGGGTGAGATCTTGCAGCTTACGCCACGGCCGGCGCCGTGATCACCTGGGCACCCGACGACTTCGCGCCGCACAGCAGGTCGTCCATGAGACTGGAGTTCGGGCTCACCTAGGCGACGTGGTAGTTCAGCCCGGCCCGAGGGAATGAGCCCCAATCTGGCCGGCTACTCGGGCTCAAGGTGACAGTCCTCGTCCCCTTTAAGGGATGCCGCCGGTCCCCGCCACGAGTTGCGAGCTCAGGAGACGGTCCAGGCCCGATAGGCGCATGGCCCCGCGGAGCGAGACGACCGGAGCCGGAGTTGGATGGGGGACGCGGGCAGGAACCATGCGGCGGCGCGGCGACCGGCGGTTTGCTCGGGATGGCGAAAGTGTAGGCCGCGGTGTGGAAGCCGAGGCATCTCAGATAGCTCGGCTCGAGCCGAAGGCTAGTCGGCGGATGGTCGAGTGGATCCCGTCCGAGCCGATGTGGAGGTCACCCGACCAGCAGGTCCGTCGCTGAGTGCCGCAGCCACCCGATCGACCCTCTAATCAAAGGGCACGCACGGGTGCAGCCGTTCCGTTGCCGTGGAGTGCCCGGGCGAGGCTGTACGGCTCTCGTGCTCGTCGCGTGGGCGTGGGTACAGCATTTCCAGGACTCGGACGGTTGCCAGATGTGACCGCGGCAACGTCAAGATCACCAAGGAGCGACCAGAGCCTTAACGATCGTTGACAGCCCTCAACGCGTCGGCGTCCCGGTCGGTTGGGGAGTAGCGGGCTGCGAGATCGTGAAGTTGGTGGGATTGGTCTCCACACTGGTATCGACCTTGCAATTTTGAAGGTCCGGGCCCAGCCGGGCCACGATGGGTTGCAGGCGGCGCACGATGTCGTCGAGCTGTTGCAGGTCGACATCGGAGACTGCCTCTGGGAGGGCAGTCAGCACCGCGTACGTGTCCTGGGCGTCGTTGATGACCGCAAGGCATGCGGCATTCACCCTTGCCTCGGCGACCACTGGGATACTTCCGCCCGGAGTGGGCGCTAGGGAGGTTTGCGTCGAAGATCCACCTGGCCCGGTTCGGCTCCCGAAGTCCGGTGTGGTTGCGTTGAGCAGCCCGACGGCGAGTACACCGAACACAAATCCCGCAACAAAGGTGATCGCTGCAATCCACCACCTCAGCCGCCGAGTTTGGACCGGTGGTTCCGTGGCGGCCTGGTCGCCCCGGCCAGGGGAGCTCGACATCTGACGCCTCCTGCGTTGTACCAGCCGATGTGGCGGTTAGAGGATAGCTCTAGCGCATCGTTCCGACCTGTCGAAACGATGGCTGAAGGGAGCGCGGGTGCCTGCACCGCCGGTGGTGAAACACAATGCCCGAGCCATGTCCCGCGCGTGGGCGTATCTAGGCCGAACGTACCGCTCGGGCGTTACCGCTGGCCGATGGGTGATCGTCGCTGCTTGGGTGGCCGCAGCCACCTTGGTTACCGTGTTGGTCCCGTCGGGCTCAGGCGGCGGCGGCGGTTTCGGCGATCTGCTCCCGCCGGACAGCCAGGTGCTGGCGGTCCAAGAGCGGGCCCTGGAAGAGTTCCGCGTACCCGTGATCTCCGGGACAACGGTTGTCGTGCATCAGCCCGGCGGGCTCAGCCTATTGACACGGGCCGATGCGGTGCTGTGGGCGTTGGCCACCACCCAGGACGTGATAGAGGCCCCAACACCGCCCCCACCAGGCAGCCTGGCAGCGGCCATCCCCGTGCCGACCGGACGGGCCGACACCTCGGTGACCTACCTCTACGTCACCGAGGGCACGGGCCTGCGCAATACGGTGCGGTTGGCCAGCGCGTACGCAGCCCACTTCAACAACCAGCAAGAAGTTAGCTCATATGTCACCGGTTTCGTGCCAGCTCAGGTCGCGCAGGGCCACTACCTGCGGTCCCGACTTCACGTATTCGAGATCGCCAGCGTGCTGCTGATCCTGCTCGTGGTTGCTCTGGCTTTCCGCTCGCTGCTGGCCCCGCTGGTGGTTCTGGGCATTGCCGCGATCGGCTATCTGGTGTACTTCCGGCTGCTAGATCAGGTAGCCCATTTGCTGAACTTCGACGTTCCTCGACAACTTGAGCCAGTGCTCCTTGCGCTGCTGCTAGGCGTGGTCACTGACTACTGCGTGCTGCTCTTCTCTGCATTCCGGGATGAACTTGACACCGGAACTGACAGCGTTACCAGCGCCCGAAATGCGCTGCGGGTCAACGGATCGGTGATCGCGGTTGCCGGCCTGACCGTAGCCGGCGGCACCCTTGCGCTACTCGCAGCCCCGTTTGAGATCTTCCGAGCACTCGGGCCGGCGCTGGCCCTGACGGTGCTGGTCGGAGTTGCGCTCTGCATGACCCTGACCCCAGCCGCTATGACGATCCTAAGCTGGCGGCTCTTCACGGTACTCCCGGTGCGTGGCTCAGAGCGTAGTAGTGAGCACTTGATCGAGCTGCGGGGCGCGGCCGAGCGCAAGCGTCTGATGGCGCGAGGGATGGAGTTGCTGACCACACGCCGTACCGCCCTCGGTGGGGCGGCGGCGGTCGTGCTGCTGCTCGCTCTGGCAAGCCTGCCGCTGGCGCAGGCGCGCCTCGATTTGTCCTTCACCGCCGGCCTGCCGCGCGATGACAGTGTCGCCGAGGGGGCCGAGCTGCTCGACCTCGCGGGGATTCGCGGCATCTCCGCCCCCACCGAGGTGCTCGTCGAGCAAGAGGGAGTCACCGCTGAGCGGACCAGTCTGGCCCGGCTGGAAGAGGCGATCTCTCGCGAGCCGGGGGTGGTACGGGTTATCGGCCCCGCCGACTTGCCGAGCGAGAAAGCGCGCGGCCTGGTACTTGCGGAGAGCGGCAATGCCGCCCGGTTCGTGGTGATCTACGACAGCGATCCGCTGGCGGCCGATGCGATCAACAACGTACGGCTTCTTCAACAGCGAATGCCCGGGCTGGCGGTCGCATCGGGCCTGCCGGATGCGCAGGTCTCCCTGACCGGCCAGACCCTCATCGCCTCCGAAGTCGCGCAGCTGACCAGGGACAGCCTGGAGATCACCCTGGTGGTCGCCTTGATCGTCGAGCTGCTCATTCTCAGCATCTACTTGCGGGCCCTGATCGCACCGATCGCCCTGCTGGCTTGCAGCGTGCTCAGCGTCACAGCCGCGCTGGGGCTGACCACCTTACTATTTCAGAATATTCTCGGCGAACAGGGGCTGACGTTCTACGCGCCCTTCTCCGCCGCGGTCTTGCTGATCGCGTTGGGCGCGGACTACACCGTCTTCTCGGTCGGCTCTATCTGGGAGGAGGCCAAGGTGCGGCCGCTGCCCCAAGCGCTCAGGATTGCCGTCCCCCGCGCTTCTCATGCCATCACGACCGCTGGGTTGATCCTGGCCGCAACGTTTGCACTGGTGGCGATCATCCCGCTGTCGACGTTCCGGCAGATCGCCTTCGCGATGACGGTCGGACTGCTGCTCGACACCTTCATCATTCGTCCGGTGCTGACACCCGCAGTCCTCACGCTGCTAGGCGCAGCCGCGAGTTGGCCGAGCAAGCGCGTTAGGAGGAGCGAGCCCCAGGCACCGGAGACCTCGTT
>JAICEV010000187.1 GCA_025923975.1 Propionibacteriaceae bacterium | reverse complement strand
GCGAGGCCAGAGGAGTAAATGTCGAGGACGGCACCACCGACCAGGCCGAGCACGGCCACCAGTGCGAACGGAATGAGGAACCAGATCGGAAGCAAGGTGGTCAGCGCACCGATGGGATCAGTGGCCACGGCCTCACTCAGCTCCGGCGATGAGCCAGCGAGCATTAGTCCGATGATCAGCAACACAACCGGACCAAGTGAGGCTCCGAAGGTAGTCCAGCCGACCACGCCGGCGCTCGAGGCGTGCCGCGGCAAGTAGCGGGAGTAGTCGCCTGCTGCATTGACCCAGCCAAGCCCGAAGCCGGTCAACATGAACACGAATCCACCGATTACCTGCGGTATCGGGCCGGCTGGCAGTGCTGCGAGGGTGTCGAAGTTGATGTCGGAGGCCACCAAGATCACATAGATCACGGTAAGTACGGCAGTGATCACCGTGATCCACATCTGCAACTTCAGGATGAATTCGAAACCGAGGACTCCGCCGATCATGATTAGGGCGGCCACCAGGACGAGCGCGACGACCTTGTCGAAGAAACCACTCTCCCATCCCAGGCTGGTGAACACCGTTGCCGTGGCCAACACCGCAAGCGCCGCAAGCACCGTCTCCCAGCCGACCAACAGCAGCCACGAAATAGCTGAGGGAACCCGATTGCCGTTAACCCCGAACACGGCTCGGCTCAAGGTCATGGTTGGCGCATGGCCGCGCTTGCCGGAAAGGGAGACCAGGCCGCAGAACAGGAACGAGATGACGATGCCAACCACCCCGACAACGACTGCCTGTATGAAGGAGATGCCGAAGCCGAGGAGGAAGGCTCCGTAGCTGATGCCCAGTACCGAAATGTTGGCGGCGAACCAGGGCCAGAACAGCTCCCGCGGCTTGCCGCGATGCTCCTCGACGGCGATCGAGTTGATGCCGTTCTGCTCGACCTCCAGCGCTCTCGGGGCTGCGGCTGGGAGATCGACGGGGGTTTCGCCGGTAGTCATCGCAACACCTTTCCAGGGAACCAGCTGCTCGCCTCAGGGCGGACCGATGGTGAGTTCGGGGTACTGGTCTGCGAGTCCGTCCAACAGCGGCGCGGCGGCACCGCTGAGGTGCCTGGCAAAGAACGCGAGCAGCAGGTCGCAGGTGATCCGCCACATCCGCTGCGGTTCGATCTTGGTGGCCTCGACTGCCGGCTTGACGATTGAGGCATCAGTCACTGGCAGAAAGGGCACATCCATGAAGCTCAGATGGGTGGCGCCGCCGATCTGCACGGTGTAGCCGGGTTGCGCGCGCTGCTGGACGGTACGCCAGCCGCCGAACGTGATCGCCTTCTCCGCCTCGAACCAGTTCGTGTTCGGTGCGGCGCCGACCTTGACCGCGTCCTCCGCCGCAATGGCGAACTCACCATGCTCGGCCAACACCTGCAACACCGGACTGTCAAGCCCGACCCGACCCACGTCACTCCACAGCGCACCATCGAGGTTGACCGCGGCTCGGCAACGCGGATCCGCTCGACACCACTCAAGCGCGGCATCTCCACCGAAGGAGTGCCCAAGCGCGCCGAATCGCCCAAGGTCAAGTCGACCGGCCAAACGCTCGGCGGGGTCGCTGTTGAGTCGCTCCAGTTGATTGGCGACTGAGGCAAGGTCAGCTGTCTTGTATTCACACACCGCCGCGCGCTGGCGGAAGACCTCTTCGTGCGAGCCGGTCTGCGCTCCCAGTGCCCCGGCAATGGCTGCCGGGTTCGCCGGCACTATCCGGCCATTGGCGAAGACCGTCACCGTCGTTTCATACGTATGGTTCACCCCCACCACGACGAAACCATGGCTGGCCAGGTCCTCAGCGATCGCGCTCAGCAGCAGCGGCGGGAAACCGCTGGGCGATAACAGCAATACCGGATAGGCGGAGTCGTCAGTCGCAACCGCGGCATTGGGGACTGCATGCGAGCTCAGGCCCACGACATTGATTCCCAAAAACTCCGCGACCGGCGCCCACGCCGGGGGAAGATAGGGCGCGAAATCAGCGGCACTCTCCGGGTTGGCCGGGTACCAGACGAAGACGACCAGCTCGCGGAGATCTTCCCGGTTGGCTGCGTAGATCTCGGTTCTCGTGGCATCGACCACGTCATACGACAGGCGGCCAACTGCGTAGTGTCCGGTGGGCTCCGGCAACAGCTCAGCTGCGCGCTGGTTCACCGGCTAAGCCTATTGCCTGAAGGACCGGCGCGCGCTGGAGTGTGGTTACAGGAATACCTAGGCTGAGCGTCTGGGGGTACCAGTGGAGTCAAGCTCAAGCGATAGCCGGACAGTCGACCGTCTTGTTGTTGGCATCGGAAGCGGCGGTCCTGACCATTACCGCGCTGCGCTTAGCGTGGCTGCGGGTATGAGCCGCCAGCGTAATGCCACGATCACCCTGGCACACGGATGCCTTCCGCGATTGTCGATCGCGACCGAGGCGGGACATGAACGTCATCTGGTACGCGGTCGGGAACTGGTCGAGGAGGCGAGGGTTGCGCTGTCCGCGATGGTTGATCCCCGCACGCGCATCAGTGTTGCAGTCCTGCCGCAAACCGCTGTCGAGGCATTGCTGCAAGAATCGCAAACGGCCGCCACGCTAATCGTGCAACGCAGACGCATCGCAACCCTGAGTCGGGCCTTCCGCGGCACCACCTCTCATACTGTCGCCGCCCAAGCGGCGTGTCCGGTGATCGTTGTCAGACATGATCAATCTGAAACTGATCAATCTGAAACTGATCAATCTCATGCAGAGTCGAGGCGAGGTGTCGTTGCCGGAGTGGCGCCACATTCCGGGCTTCTGGCGCTGAAGATTGGGATGGCGGAGGCCGCTGCGCGGAGATGCCCACTCACGGCCGTGTATGTCTGGGACCTGCAGTTCTCGCCCACGTACGGCGGCTGGATCGACCCGGATGACGAGGAGCTCGCCGAGGCGACCAAATGGGCCGATTCCTTCCTGACCAGGGCGGTGTCTGAGGTGGCCAGGCAGGATCCGGACGTGGAGATCCACGCTCGCAGTGTCAGGGGCGTCATAGCAGACGGCCTGCTCCAGGAATGTGAAGACGCTGAACTGTTGATCGTCGAGCGTCACCGCGATGCCCATCTGGCCTCGAGTGGACTAGGCAAGCTGACTCGGCACCTGATCGACCAGGCGCCGTGCCCGGTCATGATCACTCCGCATAGCGACGCTGTGGATCACCCGGACGATGTAGGCACGCCGCAACCCAAGATCACGAGAAGGTCGTGATCTTGGGTGTTCCGTGGACGGGCGATGACTTAGCCGCTCAGCGAAACAGGACGGCCCTCGGCATCTGAGAGATCACTGGAGGCCATCTCAAGCAATCGATCAGCGAGCTGCCGCAAGGCACGGGCCGCAGCCACCTCATCGCCGACCGTCGGCATGTCCGGATCGGCCGGGCTGCGGCGAGCCTCACCCCGCACGTCGAGCGGCCCTGGCACATCACTGTGCAGCACGGCGTTGGCAGATGTTGAGCCCTGATCTTCATAGAGGTAGATGTCGACCCGCCACCTCTTGGTCGGCTCGGTACGTGTCTCCGCTTCGACCGGCTGGCCCTCCGTTCCCCCACCCTCACGTTCAACGTGCTCAACATGAGCATCGGGACCAGGAAAGAACAGGCTCTCATTACCACTGTCGGACCATCGCACCAGGTACGGGCCGCCGCCGGCGGCTCCAGTCTGCAGGATTTCGCCGTCTCGAATCGGCCGGTGCAGCGTGCCCGAGGCCACCACGATCCGATCGCCGACCTCCGCCTTCATCGTGTCCTCCTGAGTGTCTCGGTGGATCGCGCCATCCGCGCAACGGGCATCTCATTACCCAGCCGCCTGCCGCTGTGCGGACGCCGTACGGTTCCTCCCAGCATTACCCATGGAGCTACTGGTGGACTAGATCTTGAGCGGTCGGAATCGGGGACTTTCGCCTCTGCTCAATTACTATCGTTGATCGCCAGAGTGGTGGGCAAGGAGGTGATGATGAGCGCATCGACCGTGCCAGGGGGTGACAGCCGTCTGGCTGCTCGGCCGATCGATCGGGGCGAGCCGCAGCGGATTGTGGTTGGTCTCGATGACACTCCAACTGCTCGCGCCGCTCTGCGCTGGGCCGCGAGGCAGGCTCTCCTCACCGGTGCCACCGTACGCGCCGTGCACGTCATCGACTGGCCGATCGGCATCGAGGCCTTCGGATCGGTCGAGGTTCCTGAAGACGGCCGGTTGCCGGAGGAAAAGGTGAGCGGACCTTACCGTCGAGGAATCCGACGCGTCTTCGAGGAGGCATCACCGGAGCCGGGCTGGCAATTGCAGTTCGCTGAAGGAGACGCCGGCGAGGTGCTGGTGGCCGAGGCTGCTGATGCTGATCTTCTGGTGATCGGAACACGGACGAATCCGGCCTGGACGGGCGATGTGTCGGGCCCGGTCGCCCACCATGTCCTTAGTCGGATGACTTGCCCGGTCGTGGCGGTGCCTCTTCCTGCACCTGAGTCGGGGCGTACAGAGCGTCAGTGATGCGCGCGCTTCAGTGATGCATGCGGGCCCGGACCACAGGAAGCACCAGGGCCACAAAGCTGCCCATCGCACACACGCTGACAGCGGTGGTGACGATGGCAAGTGGCACTGCGGTCTGCTCACCGGCGATGCCGACGAGCGGGGCCGCCACAGCTCCGGCGCTCCGGAGGCAGGGTTTCGGAGAGAACGAACCATCCGGCCAGCAGCAGCACCGCACCGAAGCCGGCCAGTACGCCGAAGATGCCGCGCCAACTCATGATTCGGGTGAGCTGGCCGCCGAGTATCGGAGCGATCCGGTTGCCAGTCCGGCTACCAGGAGCAACCGGGAGAGAAGATCATCAGCGCTCGCCCGGAATAGAGATCGCGCGCAATGGCGCGGGAGATCACTATGCCAGCAGCACCGGCCAGATCCTGGACGAGCCGGAGTACGGCGAGGACGCCTGCGGAGGGCGCCAGGGCACAAGCCACGGAAGCCACGAGATAGTCCGACCATTAGCGGGGGTTTGCGGCCGATCCGGTCCGACAGCCGAGCACCACGACCGTGTGAGCGGGCGGCCGGGCGCTATCGGCGGCGTGCATGGGCGAAACCCTAGGGTGTCGCGCTCGGGTTTACCCAGGTAACAGCTCCTTGGCATTCGACGAGTCTCCGTGCTGCTGCCCAGTTACCGTCACAGTTGTCAAGGTATCTCCGTAGCCTGAACAGATGAGACCTATCCGCTGCTCTGCGATGCTGGCGGTGATCGTGCTTCTCACCGCAGCTTGCAGCGGCGGGCAGCCCGCACCATCTGGCCCATCCGAGCGGGCAACCTCATCGCCGGGCTCGACCCGCCCAACCGCGACCAACCGGCCGAGTTCTCCGAGTTCTCCGACCCCAGCTGTCAAGCCCAACGCCAAGGAGCAGGCTCGGCTCAACGAGCAGTTGATTGCGGCCGCCTGGGACAACGACCTCCGCCGAGCACGCTCGCTGATTGCCCGAGGCGCCGATGTGAACGCCAAAGACAACACCGTGCAGAGCGCCTACCTCATATCGACGAGCGAGGGTTACCTGGAGCTGCTGAACCTCACTCTGCAGCACGGGGCGGACGTCGATTCCAAGGACTCCTTCAACGGGACTGGGCTGATCCGGGCCGCCGACCGCGGTCACGCCGACATTGCCGGCCGACTGGTTCAGGCCGACATCAAGATCAACCACATCAACAACCTGGGGTGGACCGCCTTGCACGAGGCGATCATCCTCGGCGATGGATCTCGCCGCTATGTCGATACCGTGCGAGTCCTGGTCGCCGCCGGCGCGGACCTCCGGTTACCGTCCCAACGCGACCGGATCCCCCCGCTGCAGCACGCCACGTCCAGAGGCCACAGCGAGATCGCACAGGTGCTACGCGGCGGGCTAGTGACGGACAAGCCGTCGAAACGGCTGGCCGATCGGCGCTTGCTTGCTGCTGCTGAGCGCGGTGATGCGACTGCTGCCGCGCTTGCTATTCGTGCTGGTGCGAATCTCGAGGCTCGCGACGAGAGGGGGCGTACGCCGCTGTTGCGAGCTGTCACTGAGGACCGGCTGGCTGTTGCTCGGTTGCTGGTCCATCTAGGCGCAGACCCCGACGCGCTGGACGAGCAACACGACACACCGTGGTTGGTTACGGGGGTAACCGGCAGCGTCGACATGCTCGAAGTGCTGCTGCCGGCCCGGCCCGATCTGACCATCCGCAACCGGTTCGGCGGGACTTCTCTGATCCCGGCGAGCGAGCGCGGTCACGTCGGCTACGTGCGCCGCGTCGTTCGCACCGACATCGACATCAACCATGTGAACGACCTCGGCTGGACCGCGCTGCTGGAGGCGGTGATTCTCGGCGACGGATCAAAGCGATACCAACAGATTGTGACCATCCTCCTTGACGCCGGGGCGAACCCACGGATCGCTGATCGTCAGGGTGTCACCCCGCTACAGCATGCCGAGCGCCGCGGTCAGCGCGAGGTGGCGCGAACCTTGCGGAACGCCTAGCCGGCTGAGTCGGTGGCAGCAAGGACCTGCTCCAAGGACCTTGCTGGATGACCGACCACCTCGGGGATGTCATGTGTAACGGTGGCCAGCTCACCGGCCGCGATTGCTGTGTATGTGCTCACCCAGCCGTCAACCTGCCATCTCGGCGCCCCATAGACGGCGCGGGATGCGTACGCTTCATCGATCGTCTCCGGGATGTATGAGACGGTCCGACCGAGATGCTCACTGAGGACGCTGGCAATCTCACCCATGGTGAGCGTCGCCGGTCCCCGGTGAGATTCAGCGTCCGCCCGTCGTATCTGCCATCGCCGGTAAGGACCGCAATGGCAGTCTCGGCGATATCCGCCTGGGCTACGACAGCCGTCCGGCCGTCACCTGCCGGCCCGCGAATGTTCCCATCGGTGCCAAGAAAGTGTGGCGTGAAGTCGGCATAGATGTTGTCCCGCAAGATCGTGTGGGTAACGCCGATCGCGCGTAAATGC
>JAICEV010000186.1 GCA_025923975.1 Propionibacteriaceae bacterium | reverse complement strand
TGCTCAAAGACCCTGACTTGTTGATCTTCGACGACCCGACCAACGGCCTGGACCCTGCCGGCATCCACGAGATCCGCACCATGATGCGAAGTCTGGCCAGCCGCGGAAAGACGGTGCTGGTATCCAGCCACATGCTCAGCGAAGTACAGCAAATCGCCGACACGGTCACGATCATCGGCCGTGGCAGACTGCTGGCCGAGGGCGATGTCAAGCAGATCCTCGCCGCGGACGGGCAAGTCGCCGCGCGGGTCGGAGTCTCAGACCATCTGCGGGCCACCGAGATACTCATCACATGGGGCTTCACTGTCGAGCCAGTAGGCAACCGGATTCTCAAAGTCAGCTTGGCCGATCACAAGCTTGATCTTGCAGTCATTACCCGACTCCTGGCCGATCAAGGCCTCTACGTCTCTGAGCTGACTCCCATCCAACCAGACCTCGAGTCGGTGTTCTTGGATCTCACTGCCGACCAGCATCTGGGCGCCCAACAACGGCGAGGGGGCAAGCCGGCGGGCCGTCGACCCGAACAACGACGGCCAAAACAACAACATCCTCGGCCGCAGCGACGACAGCCGGATCTTTCGGATTGGGGCCGATCGTGACCCGGCTTATCTCGGCTGAGGTCACCAGACTCTTGAGCCGGCGGTTCACCGCTATCGCAATGATCCTGCTGCTGCTCGGGCTCGCCGGATATCAGCTGGTGATCAACGACGCCCTGTCGCCGCCGAGCCGGGAAGAGCTGGTGGCCGCAGAGCGCATGTACCAGCAAGCGCAGCGGGATTGGGTGGCAAGCCACGAGCAATTCGAGCAGCAGTGCCGAGACACTGGCGGGTCGCAAGAGGAGTGCGTCATTCCCGAGCCGACATTGGCTGAATTCAGCGGACAGCCACAGCCGTTCCAGGAGGTGGCAAGGACAGCGCTCCAGTTGACGACTCTGTTCGTCGCTGTCGTAGCTTTCATGATCGCTGCCAGCTTTATCGGCGCCGAGTACAGCTCCGGCTCGATCGCAAACTGGCTGACATTCATTCCGCGACGCGGGCAGGTTTTCTGGTCGAAACTGCTCTCCGTGGCGGGATTCGCGGCGCTGCTTGGCCTGTTTGGCGCCACGCTGGTCTTGAGCGGCACCCTTATCTTGGCCCACCTGCACGGGTCTCGCATCGGGTCGGTCCGGGAACTAGCCGAAATGGGCGGACGCACCACCGTGCCGGTCGTCTTGCTGGCCATCATCGGCTTCTGTATCGGTTTACTGACCCGCCACACGGCTGGCGCGATTGGCTTCTTGCTTGCCTCCGTCGTTGTCTGGTTCGTCCGTACCGGCCCCCTTAGCTCGCTGGCGTGGGCGCAACGCGTAACTCCATGGACTCCAGAAGGGAATATGGCGGCAGTCGTTGATCGGGGACACAGGTATTACGTGCCGGTCGAAAAAGTGACGCCGGACGGGGTCAACATCGAGTTCGTCCAACACGCCGTGAGCTTCACTCACGGGGTGGTCTACTGGTCGATCCTCCTTGCCCTGGTGGTCATCGCTTCGTTGCTGATCTTTCGCCGCCGTGACGTCAGCTGAGCATGCTGCCGCTCGCAGCCTTGCCCGCGACGTGACACGAGCTCCCCTAGTAGTCTGACCAGGTGACCATTGCACCCGAAGGCCGCAAGCCGCTGCGCCTGGAGGTTCGCAACGCGAGCACGCCGATCGAGAAGAAGCCGCCGTGGATCAAGACCACCGCACGGATCGGCCCGGAGTATCGCGAGCTTTATGAGCTGGTGAAGGACCAGGGGTTGCATACGGTCTGCCAAGAGGCGGGTTGCCCGAACATCTTCGAGTGCTGGGAAGACCGCGAGGCAACCTTCTTGATCGGTGGCGAGGTATGCACCCGGCGCTGTGACTTCTGCCAGATCGACACCGGCAAGCCAGCCAGTTTCGATGCGGATGAGCCGGTCCGTGTCGCCGAGTCGGTGCGAAAGATGGGTCTTCGCTATGCGACCGTCACCGGGGTCTGCCGCGATGATCTTGAAGACGAGGGCGCGTGGCTGTACGCGGAGACGATCCGCAAGATTCATGAGCTCAACCCCGATACCGGGGTGGAGATGCTGGCGCCGGACTTCTCTGGCAATGCTGACTACTTGGGACAACTTTTCGAGACTGAACCAGAGGTCTTCGCGCACAATGTCGAGACGGTGCCCCGGATCTTCAAGCGGATTCGCCCCGGCTTTCGCTATGACCGTTCGCTAGATGTATTGCGAGCTTCCCGGGCCGCCGGGCTGGTCACCAAATCCAATCTGATTCTCGGCATGGGCGAGACCCGACCGGAGGTCAGCGAGGCTCTCACCGACTTGTACGACGCCGGCGCCGAGATCATCACCATCACCCAGTACCTGCGACCGTCACCGCGGCATCATCCTGTGGACCGTTGGGTGAAGCCGGAGGAGTTCATCGAGCTTGCGGAGGAGGCGAAGGCAATCGGTTTCGCTGGCGTAATGAGCGGACCTCTCGTACGCTCCTCCTATCGTGCCGGCCGGTTGTACCGCCAGGCACTCCAAACCCGCCAGGCTTTGTCGGTCCCTGCTCAGGCGGTTTAGGCAAGCAAAATCGAGATCTTGAAAGTGAAGAGCTTGAAAGTGAGTCTCAATGGCTAACGCGGCGGCTAAGAACGCTACGAACGGTGCCAAGGATCCGAAGGCAGCTGCCAGGGACGCAAAGGCGCAAGCCAAGGCCGCAAAGAAGGCGGAAAAGGCGCGCAAGAAGGCAAGCAACGACCCGAAAGACATGGGCCGGATCCGCCAGATCATTCGTGCCTACCAGGTCACCCACGAGTACGACCGGGCGCTTCCGTACCTACTGATCGGCGCATTCCTGCTGCCGATCGCGCTCGGCATCGTCATCGGTCTGCTGTGGGGCCACGCCTTCAACGTGATCTTCGCCGGCGTCATGATCGGCATTCTGGCCGCGATGTTCATGCTCGTTCGCCGGGCAAAGGCAGCCACCTACAAGCGTTACGCAGGAAAGACTGGCTCGGCCGAGGTGGCGCTAGGAATGCTGCCCAAGAAGTGGGTGTCCACTCCGGCCATTGCGGCCAATCGGAACTTCGATGTCGTCCACCGCGCACTTGGGCCTGGTGGGCTGATACTCATCGGCGAAGGTGAGCCCGGTCGAGTGCGACAGCTCCTCGCGAGCGAGGTCAAGAAGCATGAGCGGGTGGCGTATGGAGTCACGGTCCACACCGTGATCATGGGCAACAAGGAAGGGCAGGTACCGCTGGATAAGCTCGCCGACCATATCCGCAAAATGCCCAAAACACTCCAGGGACATCAGATCACCGACATCAAGCAGCGATTACGAGCCCTTGATGCGCTGCGTCCGCCCGTGCCCGTGCCCAAAGGTCCCATGCCGACCAGCCCACGCCAGGTGAAGGGTGCTCGCCAGGCAATGCGTGGTCGTTGACTGATGGTCTGATCTTTCACCCTTGCCCGGAACGCTTCCCGCGCCGCGTTGAGCGTTTTGATCAATCCAATGAGCAACCTGGTCAACGCCGAACGCGTCACCATGAGCTATGGCACCCGTACGCTGCTAGATGACATCAGTCTGGGCGTCGGTCGCGGCGAGGCGGTCGGCGTCGTGGGCAGCAACGGAGCCGGAAAGACCACCTTGCTCCAGGTTCTGGCCGGAACACTGGTACCGGATGCGGGTCGGGTCACTCACACCGGCCACCTTTCGATCGGCTTCCTGCATCAGGGGGACGACCTGGGGTCGGATGCCTCGGTACGCGATCTCATCGTCGGCGGCGCACCAGACCACGTATGGGCCGCCAATCCTCGCACGCGGGCGATCGTCGAACACCTGCTAGCCGACGTCGGCCTCGATGCACAGGTCGGCAGCTTGAGTGGCGGCGAGCGGCGCAGAGTCGAACTGGTGGCGCTGTTGCTCGCCGAGCACGACCTGCTGGTTCTGGATGAGCCGACCAATCATCTCGACATTGAGGCTGTGGACTGGCTGGCCAAGGAGCTGATGGCTCTGCAGGCCGCGAATGTCGCGCTGCTGGTAGTCAGCCACGACCGCTGGTTTCTGGACGCCATCTGCACCCGGATATGGGAGGTTCACGCCGCGGCGATCTATATGTATGAAGGCGGCTATGCCGCATACGTGCTGGCTCAGGCCGAGCGCCTACGCCAGGCCGCGACCGCCGCTGCCCGGCGTAACACTCTGCTTCGTAAAGAACTGGCCTGGCTGCGCCGCGGTGCTCCGGCCCGTACCTCAAAGCCGAAGTTTCGGCTGGATGCCGCAGCGGCGCTCATTGCCGACGAGCCCGAGCCGCGCGACCGGCTGCAACTACAACGGTTCGCAACTGCCAGATTGGGCAAGGACGTTTTTGATCTTGACAAGGTGAGTGTCTCGCTTGGCGGCCGGATGCTGCTTGCCGATCTTTCCTGGTCAATTGGCCCTGGCATGCGGATCGGGCTGATCGGAGTGAACGGCTCCGGAAAGACCACGCTGTTGCGGCTGCTGGCCGGTGAGCTGCTGCCAGACACGGGAAGGGTCAAACGCGGTAAAACGCTACGGATCGGATACCTGAGCCAGGGCGTGGAAGAGCTTCGGAGCACCGACCGAGTGCTGGAATCGATCGATCGGGTGCGCCGGCAGACTCGCCTTACTACCGGCGCCGAGATCAGTGCCAGCTCGCTGCTGGAGAACTTTGGGTTTACCGGGGACAAGCTGACAGCCCGGCTTGACGACCTGTCAGGCGGGGAACGGCGCAGGCTCCAGATCCTCCGCATGCTGCTGGAGGAACCGAACGTGCTGCTGTTGGACGAGCCCACCAACGATCTCGACATTGTCACGTTGACCGTGATCGAGGACTACCTCGACAGCTGGCCCGGCACACTGCTCGTGGTGACCCATGATCGCTACTTCTTGGAGCGGGTCTGCGACGTCACGTACGCCTTGCCGGGCGACGGATCCTGCGTCCTACTTCCCGGCGGTGTCGACCAGTATCTGCAGTCACACCGCGACCTGCTTTCAGAAATCACGACTCCCAAAGCCCCAACCGAAGGTCCGTCGTCAAGTGCCAGCGCAATAACCCGACAAGCCAAGAAAGACCTGGCACGCCTGGAACAGCAGATCGCCCGTCTCGACCAGCGGCTGATAGCACTGCACGAACAGATGGCCGCCGCCGCCACCGATTACCAGCAGCTGACCGAGCTGCAGCACGAGATCGAGCTGATCACTGCCAACAAGGACGAGCTAGAGCTGGCTTGGCTCCAGGCCGCCGAAGTGGCTGGCTAGGTTAGGTCCATGGGGACTGCGTTGGAGCAGCTCGTCGCCACTCTCGGTGATGCCGTACGCACTGATCCCGTCACATGTGAGAACTACCGCTTCGACTGGTCACGAGACCCGACAGCAGGGATCCCGATTGCGGTGGTCCGCCCAAGTAATGCCGCCGAAGTACAAGCCGCAATCCGATGGGCAGCCGAGCACCGGGTACCGGTAGTACCGCGGGGCGCCGGTAGTGGGCTCTCCGGCGGATCGTCGGCAGTGGCGGGAGGCATCGTTGTCAGCCTGGAGCGCATGTGCTCCATTGAGATCGACGTAGCTGCCAGGGTTGCCGTTGTCGAGCCAGGCGCCTTCAACGCCGACGTCAAAGCTGCGGCAGCTGAGCATGGTCTGTGGTACCCGCCAGACCCGTCGTCGTACGAGATCTGCTCGATTGGTGGCAACATCGCAACAAACGCCGGCGGGCTGTGCTGTGTGAAGTACGGCGTCACAACCGACTATGTGCTTGGACTTGATGTCGTGCTCCCCGACGGAACGCTGATCACCCTCGGCGGCAAGCGCATCAAGGACGTAGCCGGCCTGTCGCTGCTCAAGCTCTTCGTCGGTAGCGGTGGCACGCTCGGCATCATCACGCGCGCCATCCTCCGGCTGATACCCGCACAAGGACCACGGTCGACTCTTGTCGCCTACTTCCCAACAGTGCAGGCCGCCGCCGACACGGTTCTGACGATCGGTGGGACATTGCGAGCCTCAATGATGGAGTTGATGGATCAGACCGCCATCAATGCGGTCGAGGACTATCGCTCGATGGGTCTCGACCGCTCCGCCGGTGCGATGCTCATCGCCCAGTCGGATGCGCCCGGCGCCGCCTGCGCAGCCGAGATCGAAGTGATGGAAGCTGCCTGTACAACTGGAGGCGCCAAAGAAGTCTTCATCACCAGCGATCCAGAAGAAGGCGAACTTTTCGTGGCTGCTCGCCGCGTCGCCTTCCCGGCCATCGAGGCTCGCGGCTCCATCCTCTTGGAAGATGTCGGCGCCCCGGTGCCGCAGTTACCCCAACTGCTTTCGGGCATCGCCGCCTTGGCCGAGCGGTACGCCGTCGAGATTCCTGTGGTTGCGCACGCCGGGGACGGCAATACTCATCCGATCATCGTCTTCGATCGCGGAGACCCGGAGGCACGAGAGCGCGCCTACCTCGCCTTCAACGAGATCATGCATCTGGCAATCCAGCTCGGCGGAACCATCACCGGTGAGCACGGTGTCGGGCGAGCGAAGAAGGCAGCCCTACCTGATCAGCTCGGTCCGGAGGTCATGGCGCTATCACAGAAGATCAAGAACGCCCTCGACCCGCTCGGCATCCTCAATCCTGGAGCAATCCTGTAGTCGCTGGTCGGTCAATCCGCAATTCGCTGGAAACCCTCACTCCAGATGAGGTTCCGAGCCCGTTCTGCGCCCAAATCGAGCATCTAGAGTGAACCTTCCAGCGTGACGGTCCCTCTTCTTGCGGAGTGACTGAGATGATCAACGCCGGTTGATCACTACCGTGCCGGCCGCAAGATCTTGCAGACCGCGGCGATCCGTCGAAATGATCAGCGCTGGTAACGCAAGGGACACCAGGAATGCTCGGAGCAGCGCTCGGGGCAGACTAAGCGGCTGCGGATCGAGCCGTACGACGGCGATACGGCAGAGCAACTGGCCGAAGCTGCCGCCTGCCAACCAGGACAGCAAGGTGGATTCCAC
>JAICEV010000185.1 GCA_025923975.1 Propionibacteriaceae bacterium | reverse complement strand
GTTTCGGGGAGACAGACGCCGGGCTCGCATCGGACAAGGAGGCCGAGATGTCCGTAGTGACGCTTCAGGCCCGGGACGGTCGTCGAGCGTTGCTGGCCTTTACCGGTCTCGATGCACTGCAGAGCTGGCAGCCGGAGGCTCGCCCGGTACCGGTGACCGTTGACCGCGCTGCTCAGACTGCCAGGGATGAGGATCTGACCGCGGTGCTTGTCGATGTGGCGGGTCCGCATCCGCTCGTGATCGAAGGCGAGGTCCTCGCAGAGCTTGCTGCCGGCCATCGCCTGGTTGAGCTGGCCGATGGTGAGTTCGGCTGGATTATGCCGTCTCCGGAGTGACGGCTTCCTCGCCTTATGAGGACGACCAGGGAATACGTCACTACCACCGAGTGTTCGGTGGAACGTCGAGATGCTGCCTTATGTGGCCAATCCGCTCGGCGGTGATATCTTGACTGCGACCGATTCAGTTGTGCACTGAATCCGCAAGTGGGGACCTGATCTCCCACCCGCCAGCGTCAGCCAAGGACAGTTGTCGGGTCGGTCTGCGAGGACTGCGATGTCTGCGGTCTTCGCGGGTTTCGGGGTCTTCGCGTGCGCGGAGACCCTCATTATTTGGTCGCCGGCTGTGGATTCGGTGCCGCCTGGTTGGTCAACTCACTACAACCAACTGGAGGACATATCAGCACCGAACCGCGAATCAACGATCGAATTCGCGTCCCGGAGGTCCGGCTGGTCGGACCGGCCGGGGAGCAGGTCGGCATCGTACGCATCGAGGATGCTTTGCGCTTAGCGCGCGAAGCCGAGCTGGACCTGGTGGAAGTCGCACCCATGGCGCGACCGCCAGTCGTCAAGCTCATGGACTACGGCAAGTTCAAGTACGAGAACGCGCAGAAGGCGCGTGAGAGCCGACGCCACCAAACCAACACAGTGATCAAGGAAATGAAGCTGCGACCGAAGATCGACAGCCACGACTACGAGACCAAGAAGGGTCACGTCGTACGCTTCCTGAAAGCCGGCGACAAGGTCAAGATCACGATCATGTTCCGGGGACGGGAGCAGTCGCGGCCCGAGCTCGGGTACAACTTGTTGAAGAAGTTGGCCTCGGACGTCGACGAGTATGGCTACGTCGAGTCCTCTCCAAAGCAGGACGGCCGGAACATGTTGATGGTCCTCGGTCCACTCAAGAAGAAAACCGAGGCCCGCGCCGAGGCCAAGGCCGAACGTGACCGGCGTGCCGCCGAGCGGCTAGCCGACGCCGAGGCGGAGCGGACCGAGCAGGCGGACCGTCGGGCGCAGGCTGCCGCCCAGCCGGCAACGAAGAAGCGTCGCGGGCCCGCTGACAACCTTGATCCGGATATAGACCTGAGCTAGACCATCCGCCAGCGCCGCAGTAGAGCGCTACAGACAGAAGAAATGGATCCACATGCCGAAGATGAAGACGCACTCCGGTGCCAAGAAACGGTTCAGGTTCACCGGGACAGGCAAGCTCATGCACCGCAAGGCCGGAAAGATGCACCTGAACGAACACAAGCCCAGCACGCGCACCCGACGCCTCGATGGCGACGCCGTACTGGCGCCTGGCGACGCCGCCAAGGCGAAGAGACTGTTGGGCAAGAGCTCCTGAGCCTTATTGCGATGAGCAGACCAAGGGGGACGACCCCCTCAGACCCCCGAGGCGTGCAGCGGCACGCCTGAAACATAAGGAGTAAATGCGATGGCACGCGTCAAGCGCTCCGTCAATGCACAGAAAAAGCGTCGTGAAATCCTCGGGCAGGCGTCCGGCTACCGGGGTCAGCGTTCTCGCGTGTACCGCAAGGCGAAGGAGCAGGTCACTCATTCGCTGGTGTACGCCTATCGGGACCGCCGCGCGCGCAAAGGCGACTTCCGCAAGCTGTGGATCCAGCGGATCAACGCCGCTGCTCGGGCCGAAGGCATGACGTACAACCGCTTCATCTCTGGTCTCAAGGCCGCGGGAATCGAGGTCGACCGCAAGATCCTTGCTGATCTTGCCGTCACCGATCCCGCGGCGTTCGGCGCGCTGGTTGAGGTGGCCAAGGCGAATGCGCCTGCCGCCGACGCTACGGCCGCCTGAGCTTCCTGCAGCCTCGCAGGCGGTGCTGCGGGCAGCGCGCCGGCTGTTGCGACGAAAGGATCGCCACATCGCACGGCGCTTCTTGGTCGAGGGGCGTCAGGCAGTCTCTGAGGCACTCGACCGACCTGGGACGGTCATCGAGGTGATCGTGGCCGAGGATCGCGTCGGTTCCCATCAAGAGCTGCTCAACCTTGCATCGGATGCAGGAGCTCGAATTGCGGTGGCACCAGCCCGGGCCGTCAGCGAGTTGTCTGCCACGGTGACTCCGCAAGGTCTGGTTGCGGTCTGCCACATGATCGACGTATCGGCGGTCGACGCCCTGGCGGGCATGCCTCGGCTCGTGGTGTTCGGCGATCAGATCCGCGATCCAGGCAATCTCGGCACGGTAATCAGATGCGCCGACGCGTTCGGGGCGGACGCGGTCCTTGTCAGCCGTGATTCGGTCGACGTTTACAACGCCAAGACCATACGCTCCACGACAGGCAGTCTCTTTCATCTCCCACTTGCCCTTGATCTTGATCTGGCTGAGGCAGTCGCTCTGGCCCGCGACTCAGGCCTCCACGTCTTGGGTGCCGACGCCGCGGCACCGTACAAGATCAACGATCTTGCAGAACTTGGCACGCTGGCCCAACCGACCATGTGGGTCATGGGCAACGAGACGCGAGGGCTCCCGCCAGAGCACGCAACACTGCTGGACCAGCTGGTCGCAGTGCCGCTCTACGGCCGTGCCGAGAGCCTCAACCTCTCGACGGCCGCGGCGGTCCTGCTTTATGCCTCCGCCACCGCCCAAAACGCCGACAAGTCGGCGTAAGGGTTAGGGTCCACTCCCTAAACCTCATGGCAGCGTTCGACCATCATTCCTAGACTGTCCCAGGCGCACCGTGCGTCACAGTCACCCGCGAGGGGAGCCATGTCCGGGCCGAACACCAGCTACGACCCCGTTCAGGTCACGCCGCTGAACACCGAGAGCATTGACGCGATGGTGGTAGAGGCTCTGGCGGCGTTTGCTGCTGCGACCTCGGTGGCCGAGCTCAAACAGGCGCGACTGACACACGCCGGAGACCGCTCACCTATCGCTCTCGCCAACCGGGAGATCGGCGCGCTGCCTCCTCAGGCCCGCAAGGAGGCTGGGGTACGCGTCGGCCGGGCCCGCGGCACGATCAACGAGGCGCTCAAGGCGCGTGAGGAACAGCTCAAGGCTGCCGAAGTGGCCCGCATCCTGGTGGAGGAGCGGGTCGATGTGACGCTTCCGGTACAGACGCAGCCTTTCGGCGCCGTGCATCCGATCACCGCGTTGATGAATCTGATGGAGGATGTCTTCGTCGCCATGGGTTGGGAGGTCGCCGAGGGCCCAGAGCTCGAGGCCGAGTGGATGAACTTCGACGCACTCAACTTCATCCCGGATCATCCCGCACGAACAATGCAGGACACGCTCTTCGTCGAGCCGGAGGACGGCGGCATCGTGCTGCGCACCCACACGTCCCCGGTCCAGGTGCGGGCATTGCTCACTCGGGAACTCCCGGTTTACGTCGTCTGTCCGGGCAGGGTCTACCGCTCCGATGAGTACGACGCCACCCACCTCCCGGTCTTCCACCAGATCGAGGGACTGGCGGTCGACAAAGGCATCACGCTCGGTCACCTGCGCGGCACCCTCGATCATTTCGCGCGCGCCATGTTCGGTGAGACGCGTACCCGGTTCCGACCCAATTACTTCCCATTCACCGAGCCATCGGCCGAAGTCGACTTGGAATGCTTCGTCTGCCATGGCTCCTCGGTCGGTGATCCCGACCACCCCTGTCGTACCTGCAAGAGCGAAGGCTGGATTGAATGGGGCGGTTGCGGCGTTGTGAACCCACGCGTGCTCCAGGCCTGCGGTATCGACACCGACATCTACTCCGGTTTCGCATTCGGTATGGGCGTGGACCGCACCTTGATGTTCCGTAACAACGCCGAAGACATGCGCGACATGATCGAAGGCGATGTGCGGTTCAGCCGTGCGCTTCTAGGGACCGCCCGATGAGTAGAGCAAGGGGGACGGCCCCCTTGAACCCCCGGCGCGCGCGCAATAACACATCGGAGCGCGCGTTATGAGGGCGCCACTGCGCTGGCTGCGCGAGTCCGCGGCGCTGCCTGATGATCTTGACGGCCGTACCCTCGCCGAAGCGCTGATCAGAGCTGGCCTGGAAGTGGAGACTGTAGATCACGTCGGGGAGGAGATCGCCGGTCCGCTGGTGATCGGCAAAGTGTTGGCGTACGAGGTCGAGGTCCACTCCAACGGCAAGCCCATCCGCTGGTGCCAGGTCGACGTAGGTCCCCATAACCACGATTCCGGCTCCCGCAGTGTGGTCTGTGGTGCCCACAACTTCGAGGTCGGCGACGTCGTAGTGGTGGCGTTGCCGGGCACCGTGCTGCCCGGGCGTTTCGCGATCTCTGCTCGCCGCACCTACGGCCATGTCTCCGACGGCATGATCTGTTCGCCAAAGGAGCTGGGCCTCGGCGATGATCACACCGGGATTCTGGTGCTTGATGAGCCGGACCTGACTCCGGGCAGCGATGCTGTGCCCGTGCTCGACCTGCGCGAGGACGTGCTTGACATCGCAGTTACGCCGGACCGCGGCTACTGCCTCTCTATCCGGGGCATTGCGCGGGAGGCAGCCCAAGCGATGGGTATCGCCTTCAACGATCCGGTCGATCGTGTGGTCCCTGTTGAGACCACGAACGGTTACCCGATCGAGCTGCAGTCGGATGCCTGCCCGCTCTTCGTCGCGCTCACTGTCACGGGGATCGATCCCAGTCGGCCGAGCCCGCGCTGGCTGGCACGCCGCGTCCAACTGGCGGGGATGCGCTCCATCTCGTTGGCTGTCGACATCACCAACTACGTGATGCTGGAGACCGGTCAGCCCATCCACGCCTACGACGCAGATCTGCTCGACGGCCCCATCGTCGTACGCAAGGCTGGCGAAGGGGAGAAGCTGACCACACTCGACGACGTTGTGCGCCCGCTGCACACAAACGACCTGTTGATCACTGATGCCTCCGGACCTATCGGTCTCGCCGGCGTGATGGGCGGCGCTACAACTGAGCTATCGCTGAGCACCCGGAATGTCGTGATCGAGGCGGCACATTTCGATGCGATGACGATCGCCCGCACCTCGCGACGTCACAAGTTGTCATCTGAGGCGTCTCGGCGGTTCGAGCGGGGCGTTGATCCCGAGGCCAGCTACGCAGCCGCGCATCGCGTCGCTGAACTCCTGGTCGAGCATGCCGGTGGCACCCTGCTAGCAGCGGAGACGGTTCGCGGCACCGTCCCTGGGCGGCCGAGCACGACGATTTCCGACACGCTGCCGACTCAGATACTCGGCACGGATGTTGATCATTCGTCCGTGGTGCGCCTTCTCGAGGCTATCGGCGCGACAGTAACCGATCATGGAGACCGCCTGACGATCACGCCGCCGAGCTGGCGGCCCGACCTCAAAGATCCTTACGACTACGTCGAAGAGGTCGGCCGGCTGATCGGCTTCGACACGATCGAGCCAGTGGTCCCCACCGCTCCCGTCGGCCGTGGGCTGACCAGGAGCCAGCGGGCACGGCGGGCGATCAACGCCGCATTGGCCGCACGCGGATTCGTCGAGGTACTGAGCTTCTCATTCGCATCGATTGCTGATCTTGACGCGATGGGCATACCATCCGACGATCAGCGCCGCCGCCTGAACAAGATCGTCAATCCGCTGTCGGAAGCCAGTCCCTATCTGCGTACCTCGCTGCTGCCAGGGCTGTTCGCCGCCGCGGTCCGCAACCTCAGTCGTGGCAACGACGACCTGGCGCTCTTCGAGGCTGGCTCAGTGTTCTTCGCCGACGATCCGCAGACGGCTGCGCCCCGACCGCCGGTCACCCAGCGGCCTTCGGCCGAGGAACTGGCCGCGATAGATCGTGCGCTCGGGCAGCAACCCCGACACCTCGGCGCAGTGCTGACCGGTCAGTGGCAAACGGACAGCTGGGAGGGACGGGGCGTCACAGCAGGTTGGCAGCAGGCCATCGCATTCGTCGAGGCTGCCGGTCTGGCGATCGGATTGCGGTTGGACCGTCGTGCGGCGGAGTACCCACCATGGCATCCGGGCCGGTGTGCGGAGTTCACGCTGCCAACCGGCGAGCGGATCGGTTACGCCGGCGAACTGCATCCCGACGTCTGTACAGCGTTCGGCCTACCGTTCCGCACCGCGGCCGCCGAAATCGACCTCGACGCGCTGATCGCGGCGGCGCCCACCATGGGCGACATCCCTGCGATCTCAGGCTTCCCCGTTGCGAAGGAGGATGTCGCCCTCATCGTCGATGAGGACATCCCGGCGGCGGCCGTGGAACGGGCGCTGCGGGCTGGAGCCGGACCGTTGCTGGAGTCCATCTGGCTGTTCGACGTCTACACCGGCCCGCAAATCGGGAAAGGCAAGAAGTCACTGGCCTACGCCCTCCGTTTCCGGGCCGCGGATCGCACACTCACTGATGCGGAGGCCGCTGATGCCCGGGATGCTGGAGTAGCCGCGGCTGTGCAGCGAACGGGAGCCGTCCAGCGCACGGTGTAGGCCACCCGATGACTTCGAAGTCCCATTGAGGTCCAAGCACCGATGAGGCCTGGGTCCCACGGAAAAGGAGTTTGTTCATGGCTGAAAGTCCGACTATCGAAACCAGGACGGAGCAGCCGTACGTCGCGATCCCGGTGAGCGTGCGGATGGATGAACTGGGCACAGTAGTCCCACCGTTGATGAGCGAGGTTTTTGACTGGCTCACGGCGCGGGGCACCACTCCAGCGGGCCCGCCGTTCTGGAGATACGTCGTCGTCGATATGGAAACAAAGCTGGAACTCGAAACCGGGGTTCCGGTCTCAACTCCGGTCGAGGGCAACGGGAAGATTCGCGATGGG
>JAICEV010000184.1 GCA_025923975.1 Propionibacteriaceae bacterium | reverse complement strand
CGGCCGCGATCTCGCGTGCGCGTGCTGTCAGCGCGTCGGACTCGACTTTTGTGCTCACAACTTCACCATCACGTGTTTGATCTCGGTGTACGCCTCGATGGCGTAGATGGACATGTCCTTGCCATAGCCGGAGTGCTTGAAGCCGCCGTGCGGCATCTCTGCTTGCAGCGGAATATGACAGTTGACCCAGACGCACCCGAAGTCCAGCCGGGCAGATAGCCGGGCAGCCGTGCCGGTATTGGAGGTCCATACCGAGGAAGCCAGCGCGTACTCGCTGTCGTTGGAGAGCCTCACGGCCTCGTCCTCGTCGCTGAACTTTTGCACCGTGATGACAGGTCCGAAGATCTCGGTAGTGATCAACTCGTCGCTCTGCTTTACGTCGGCGATCACCGTTGGCTCATAGAAGTATCCGCGATCGCCAACCTGCCTCCCGCCGGTCACAACCCTGGCATGATCAGGAGTCCGTTCCACCAGGCCCGAGATATGGCGTAACTGGTTGGCGTTGTTGATCGGCCCGTAGAACACATCCTCGTCATTCGGGTCATAGCCGGTTCGGGTCTCGGACGCTGACTTGCCCAACTCGGCCACGAACGCGTCGTAGATGCCGGACTGGCAGAGCACCCGCGTCGCCGCCGTGCAGTCCTGGCCGCCGTTGAACAAGCCGCCTACCTTGATCCCCTCCACGGTTGAAGCAAGATCGGCATCGTTGAACACCACGACCGGTGCCTTTCCGCCCAACTCGAGGTGGGCGACCTTGACATCGGCTGCCGCCGCCGTGGCGACTGCGATGCCAGCCCGGGTGGAGCCGGTAATCGATACCATCCGAGGGATCGGGTGCGAAACGAGGGTGGCGCCGGTTTCCCGGTCACCACAGACCAGGTTGGCTACCCCCTTGGGAAAGATCTCCTGCATCTTCTTCACCATCCACACTGCCGAGGCGGGTGTGGTGTCCGACGGCTTCAGCACGACCGTGTTGCCTGCAGCCAGCGCAGGAGCAAACTTCCAGACCGCCATCATCATGGGGTAGTTCCAGGGCGCCACCTGACCGATCGGGCCGCGCGGCTCCCGGCGGACGTAGGAGGTGAATCCCCTCATATACTCACCAGCAGACTTTCCCTCCAGGACGCGGGCAGCCCCCGCAAAGAAGCGGATCTGATCGACCATCGGGCCGATTTCCTCCGACATGGTCACTGAGAATGGCTTGCCGGTGTTCTCGGACTCGATCCGCACCAGTTCTTCAGCGTTAGCCTCGATGAAGTCAGCGAGCTTCAGCAGGAAACGTTGACGCTCGCCCGGCGTCGTCCACCGGTAGCTCTCGAACGCAGCAGCGGCGGCCTGAAAGGCGGCGTCCACGTCCTCGGGTCCTGAGTTGGGCGCGGTGGCGTACACCTCGCCAGTGGAGGGATTGATGATGTCCAACACATCGCCCGACGCCGCCGGGCGTTCCTCGCCGTCGATGATGTTCGCGAGTACCTGCTTGTCCGCCATGGCCGTACCTTTCAGCCTTATAGGTTCGAAAATTCCATCATCGCCCCGCATGTTCAGGATGGCTATGGCCGCCAGTACTGGACATCGTGCTCGGGGCATCGAGAGATGGGTTCTGGTCGAAGAAGCCGAACGGCTTGAGCCAGAACGAGATGATGTCGACTGGCATGATCGGCCAGTCCTCAATCCGCGTGATGTGGTGAATGCCGAACACGTACCAGAGCACTACATCGGTTCCCACTAACGGCGCGTCGTCGGCGATCCAGCGAGTGATTCCGGAGTCCTCACTCGACTGGGTTGGATAGTCACCGGCCGGCCAGCGTTCGGCATCATCATGTGCGGTCACCCAAAGGGGGTGCGCTATGACGGGGGCTCGCTGGTAGACCGGCGACGAAGGATCCAGCAGCGAAGGGATCGCCGCGCCGGGCACCAGCTTGTAGCCGGTGTTGCTGCCGTACCGGTTCACTTTGTTCGGGTTGATCACCTTCCAAACTCGCTGAGTTTCCCAATTGAAGTTTCTAGCCGACTGGCTTTCGGCCTCGATGGTCGTGGAGTGGGTGGATAGTGCCAATCCGTACGGGTTGTCTTCGCTGACCGGGGCGGCGACCGAGTCAACCTCCACCACCGTGTTCTCATCGCCGTCGATATCGAGGTCGAGTTTGGCGATGATGAAGTGCTGGTGGAACGGCGCGTACGTCCGGGTGTCAACCGTCGTGCCATATGGAGAGCTGTCGCCGTCGCTCTGCATTGGCGTTGTCACCATCAAGCCGGTAGCGCGTACCTCGCACTCGATGTTTCCGTCTTGATAGAACCGCCAATAGACCAAGTACTCGTAGTTGGCGACGGTGACATGCGCCGAGACGACCATCCGGCGCATCCGACGGACCTCTGCCCCGGTCTCGCTGTCGACGTGCTTCCACAGCACAGCGTTGTCCTCCTCGTGGAGGCAGATGGCACGGGGGATGATCACCGGTTCCCCGCGACTGTCCGGCACGACCGCGTCCACGTAGACGATCTCTCCCAGGCAGTCACACCCCAGTTCCAGCGAGGTAGTCATGTAGCCCAGTCCCCACTCGCCGATGTCGAACGCGGTCCGCCGGTAGTGATCGAAGCCTGGATCCCGGTACGGCACCACCATCTCTGCGAACGACATGCGGTACGCGATGTCCCGCCTGGTGCCCTGATCGTCGAAGGCGACCTGGTAGAGCACCGGACCCTCGCGATAGTTGAAACCCAACCGCACCGACCAGTTCTGCCAGCGCACTTCGTTGCCTTCGAGGGTGAATGAGACCCCCTCCGGCTGGCTGATCTCCAGCGGCTTGAGATCGGTTCGCTCTTGAGTGCCGCGTACCCGCGGATCGTACTCGCCGTCGACCTCGGGCAGGCCGTAGTCGTGATGATCTTCGATCTCGAGCACCTCAAGGGTGTTCATGTCGACGATGATCTTGAGCCCGGAGATCGGGTGGGCGTACGGAGTTCCCTTTGGCGTCTCTCGCATCCACAAGTCGCACCAGCCGAGCCGCCGATCACGCCACTGCTCGGGCATCATGGCTTTGCCATACGTCCAGACGTCAAAGAGCACTAGCGAAGGGTCAGTAATACCCCGTGCCGCGAGTCGGGCCAGCACGTCGGGATGCTCATGCAGCGCGTGATCAACATCGTGGTACTCGTCGACGGTGAAGTTGGCACAAACACCTGGCTGCTCAGTCCATGAGTCGACCCGATCACCGATGAGGTCCACGACCGCCTCATACGTCTGGTTGGTCTGCCGATCCCACAGGACCGAGAGCGACCGCCGGGGCACTGGATCGCCGGCTTTCCACGCCTTCACCTCGGCCTTGGCCGGCTCCTTGAGCTCGATTGAGGCGAAACGCCAGGAGTCCGTAATGCCCTGATCTCGCCTCAGAATGGCCGCTGTGGTCTGGAACTCGGTCGGGGAAAGCGGATCCAGAGGGTGAGCGGCCATGGGTGTGAGTCCTCTCCTCAACGAGCCCACGGTCGAGCGCCACCTCACCGTTGAGCTGACCCAGCAGAGTCTTACTTCGCATGATCGCATGGCCGGAGCTCCCCGCAAATAGCCGGATATTGTGCGAGTGAGGCCGGATATTGCGATTGAGCGCGGAAGCTAGAAACCCAGCCGGTTCAGGTGCTTGGCGTCCCGTTGCCACTCCTTGAGCACCTTCACCCGCAGATCGAGATAGACAGGGGTTCCGAGCAAGGCCTCGATCTGCTGGCGAGCTGTGCCACCAATCTGGGTTAGTCGGCTACCCCGATGCCCGATCAAGATGCCCTTCTGTGAGTCGCGTTCGACGATCAAGGAGGCGTAGATATCGAGCAAGGGCCGCTCCACCGGCCGTCCTTCACGAAGCCCCATTTCCTCAACCGTGACCATGATCGAGTGTGGCAACTCGTCGTGCACGTCTTCCAAGGCAGCCTCACGAATCAGCTCGGCGACCAGTGTCTCTTCTGGTTGATCAGTGATCTCGCCGTCCGGGTAGAGCGGCGGGCCCTCGGGTAGCTGGTTGATGAGCGCGTCGCTCAGGACATCGAGCTGGAAGCGTTGCAGCGCGGAGACCGGAATGATCTCAGCCCAGCTGACGTTGAGCGAGCTCTCCAGCGAACCAATGCTTGCCAGATGCTCTGCCATGCGCTCTGGCGAGGCGAGATCGGACTTCGTGGCGATCGCTACCAGAGGTGGTTTCCTCGGCAGTGCGGCAAGCTCGCCGACCAGGTATCGATCGCCGGGACCGATCCACTGATTGGCTGGGAGGCAGACACCCACCACATCCACCTCTGACCAGGTGGCCCGGACCACATCGTTGAGCCGCTCCCCCAACAGCGTTC
Source organism: Propionibacteriaceae bacterium (assembly GCA_025923975.1). Classification (GTDB taxonomy): domain Bacteria; phylum Actinomycetota; class Actinomycetes; order Propionibacteriales; family Propionibacteriaceae; genus Microlunatus. The sequence goes on along the minus strand of JAICEV010000184.1, from coordinate 2,696 downwards.
GGGGCTTATGCAGACCTGGGGTGTCGATCAAGACAAGCTGGGCATCCGGCCGATGAACGATGCCGCGGATGGCATGTCGCGTGGTCTGAGGTTTGGAGGAGGCGATGACGATCTTCTGGCCGACCAGCGCATTGGTCAGCGTGGATTTGCCAGCATTCGGCCGGCCCACTATGGAGGCAAAGCCGGAACGAAAGCCCGGCTCGAGTGCATGAGCGTCGCTCATTTCGATACCTGTGCTGCGAAACGACCCCCGGCGACCGCACGGCAAGGGTCTTTTCGACGGCTGTGCTGCGAAACGTACGCCCGAGTCACGCTCGAGGTCATCACAGCTCAACCGTTGATCGAATCGCACCGCGATCATCGGCCCACCAGACCTTGGCGCCGGCAACGGACAAATCGCGAAGGATCTCAAGATCTTCGGCACTGAGTCGCGGCTCCCCCACCAGCGCCGCTGCCTCGACTTCCCCAGCACCTGAAGAGACCGCCATTGCTACAGCAACCGCAATGGCCGACATTCTCAGATGATCGAGGTACACGCTCGCAGCCGCGTACGCGCGCCCATCGGTGTCCCGAACACAGGCACCCTGCTGGGCCCGGGTACGTGCCAGCGCCGCACGCGCCAGCGTGATCAGCTTCTGGTCCTCTGGATTCTCAGGAAGCAAGGACTTCTCGGCAGTGGCACCGCTCACGAGGCGCGGGCCTGCTCAGAAACGATTCGTGTGGCCGCGTCCGCTCGGGCGTCCGCCTCCGCCTCCGCTGAGGCGATCTTGGTCACGATCACAGTCCCGATCTTGTTCCGCCGCCCAGCCGAACGCTCGGCCACCAGCTCGAGACCGTCGTACTTGACTACCGAGCCAGCGATAGGCACCTTGTTGAGCTGTTTGGCCATCAGGCCTCCGACCGTCTCCACGTCCTCGTCGTCTAGTTCTAGGCCGAAGAGTTCGCCGAGCTCATCGACCGGCAACCGCGATGAGACCCGATAACGGCCTTCGCCCAGCTGGATGATGTCGGTGTTTTCCTCGTCGTACTCGTCGGTGATCTCGCCAACGATCTCCTCAAGGATGTCCTCGATGGTCACCATGCCAGCCGTGCCACCGAACTCGTCCACGACGATCACCAGATGCACCCTCTTGGCCTGCATCTCCTGCAGCAGTTCGTCGACAGGCTTGGAGTCTGGACAGAAGACCGGCTTGCGCATCACCGAGCCGACCCGCTCAGTGGACTGTGCGTCCGGCTTGTCGTAGATCCGTCTGATCACGTCCTTGAGGTATAGCACGCCCACCACGTCGTCGATCCCGTCGCGGATGACCGGGATCCGGCTGAAGCCCGATCGGAGGGCCAACGAGATCGCCTGCCGCAGGGTCTTGTACTCCTCGATGTAGACCATGTCAGTGCGCGGCACCATAACCTCGCGGACGATTGTGTCGCCCAGGTCGAACACCGAGTGAATCATCTTGCGTTCACCGGACTCGATCACATCGCTCGCTTCAGCAAAGTCCACTAGCTCACGCAGCTCAGCCTCGGTAGCGAACGGCCCGTCGGTGAAACCCTTGCCAGGAGTGAGCGCATTCCCGATCAGGATCAGCAGCCTGGGGAACGGGCCGAGCACCGTGGTTATAGCCACAAGAGGTCCCGCGGCTGCGCACGCGACACGATCAGCATGCTGGCGACCCAACGTCCGGGGCGCTACGCCCCACGCAATATAGGAGACGAGGATCATGATCCCGGCGGTGACGGCGCCTGCCTGCCAGGTCGAGGGGATGAGTGAGAAGACCACGTTGGCAACCAGGATGATCGCGGAGATCTCGATCATGCTTCGCAGAAAAAGTGCCGTGTTCAGGTATTTTGGCGCATCGTCGACGATCTTTCGGACTCGCTGCGCACCCGCCCTACCTTCTTCGACCAGCCGGTCGGCACGGGCCTTGGAGAACGATGACAGAGCCGCCTCTGCCGCTGCTGACAATCCGGCAAAGATCATCAACACGAAGGCGATGCCGAGCTGAAGCCAGTGCCCTGAGGTCATGACGAGCTTCTTGAACGGTCCGGATGCCGCGCGGCCCACGCCGAGATGATCTTGTCCGTGAGACCGAACATCTCTGCCTGCTCTGCTGCGGTTGCGTGGTCGTACCCAAGCAAGTGCAACAACCCGTGCACCAGCAGATACTCCGCTTCCTCGTTAGTAGAGCGCTGATGTTCACGAGCCTGCCGGTCGGCCACCGCTGGACACAGCACGATGTCGCCGAGCAGACCCATCGAAGGCTCCTCGCCGTCTGCCGGTGGACGAAGCTCATCCATCGGGAAGCTCAGCACATCGGTGGGGCCCGGCTCACCGAGATACTTCTCGTGGTAGGCGCTCATCGTGCCCTCGTCGACCAGCAAGATCGAGAGTTCGGCCAGTGGATGGATTCTGAGCTGATCGAGGGCAAACGTTGCGAGTCGGACCAGTGCCGCATTGTCGACCTCAATGCCTGACTCGTTGCTGATGTCGATGCTCATCTCCGAGCTCCCAACCGGGCCCGGATCACTACGGCCATCGCCTAGCGACCCGGACGCAACGGCGGTGCGGCCGACTCCGTACGCGAGGCATCGGTATGACTCGCCTCGAACTTGTCGTAGGCCGCGACGATTCTGCCGACCAGCTTGTGCCGCACCACATCGTGATTGGTGAGATTGCAGAACGCGATGTCGTCAACCTT
>JAICEV010000183.1 GCA_025923975.1 Propionibacteriaceae bacterium | reverse complement strand
GTAGCGATCGCCATCAAGAACGCTCGTGAGGTGGCGCTGTTGCCGTACGCCTCCACGGCCCGCTGAAAGGTAATAGGTAATAGGGATGAAGCTCATCCTGACTGCTGCCGTTGACAATCTCGGCATGGCTGGCGACGTGGTTGAGGTTAAGGACGGTTACGGTCGCAACTTCCTGATTCCGCGCGGCTTCGCGATCCGCTGGACCCGTGGCGGCGAGAAGCAGATTGCCGGCATCAAGCGGAGTCGCGACGCGCGGGAGATCCGTGGCCTCGATCACGCTCAGGAAGTGCGCGAACAACTCGAGGGTCTGACGATCGACTTGCCGGCTCGGGCAGGCGATACCGGCAAGCTGTTCGGCGCGGTGACCGCGGGCGACATCGCCGCCGCCATCAAAAAGGCTGGCGGGCCACTGGTCGACAAGCGGGCCGTACAGATCGCCAAGCCGATCAAGACCGTCGGTTTACACACCGTCGGTGTCAGACTGCACGATGCGGTCACGGCGCATGTGCGGCTGGTGGTAGACAAGGCGTGACTCGGGTTTGACCCCAGGTTGAAACTGGTCGCAGGCAGCTCTGTGTAGGTCGCAGGCCGCCTGCGACCGGCTTCGTGAGAAGGGGCGTGATGGGGATCCGGGTGAGCGCCGACGAGCTTGAGCGTCGCCGGCGCGCACAGTTTGGGCGCGCTGTCATGGGTATTTCCGCTCTGCTCCTCATGATCATGAGCGCAGTGCTGCCGCACGTCATGGTCGAGGCGGCGACAGTGGTGCCCGGCCGCTCCCTCATTCCAGCCAGCCGCTTCTTCCTTATCGTCAACCCCAACGCGGAGGCTTTTCAGGGCGCGACAAGTGTTGCCGCCGCAGGTATGGGCATCAGCATCACCTACCTCGGCCTAGCTTTTCAGCAGGTGGGTCTGATCACCGGCGTGGCATCGTTCTGGGTGCTCATCGTCGATGATGTCGGACGCTGGACGCGTCGACTGGTGATGGTGTCAGGTGTCTCCCTACTGCTCGGCGCGTCCACTGTGGGCCTCGGCTACCAGCTGCTGTCGAACGCCGGCGTGCCGACGTTGCTCGGCACCGCGTGGATACCCACCCTGTTGGCCGGTCTGATTATGGTCATCGGCGGCCGGCTTGCTCGGAGGCGGCTGGTCAGCACCTGGTATTGGGAGAACCCGGAAATCGTCCAGCCCTAGCGCTTGGCTGGCTTATCCACAGACTTATCCCCAACATGGGGATGAATCACACGGTTGTCATTCGCTCAGCTGTGGTGGCACTCCCAGGCTTCGGTCCACGTTATTCGTCTGGGGACGGCTGAAGGGTGTCAAATACGGGCATTCGGCACTCGTTTGCCGTCTTGGGGCAGCAAACGTTTCGAGCGCATGCGCGTGACGATCGCGGGTGAGGGCGAGCTACCGCCAGAGTGTCGCCAGCGCGAACGCGGCGGCCATGCCGCCCATGCCGATGAGGATGTTCCAGTTGCCGAGCGCATCCATGAAGGGGATGTACGTGCCGGCTACGTAATAGGTGATCAGCCAAGCCACACCGAGCAATCCGACCGCGATGAAGGTGGGCGGCACCCAGCGTCGACTCGCTGGGGGCTTGATCTTCTTTGGCCTCGACGTCCGCTGTGTTTTCTGCTTTTGCTTCTCGACGGCGGACTTTCGCGTTCTCGACTCGGGCACCAGATTCTCCTTGCTGTTGAAGTAGGTAGCGTAGTCAAGAACTCGGGGCGCGACATACGTCGCCGCGAGGGCGTCGAATTCCCACTCGATCGAGAAGGGCCCAGGCTTGTCTGGACGCACTGCCGGCGATGCGTGGCGCGCGGTTGTCTCCGTGCTACGCCGAGCCCGCGATGCTCAGCGGCGGCGTGACCGAAGTCGCGGGCCGCTTGCTCGTACGCTCACCACAGCAGTATGCGCCTTCGCCGGATTGATGATCATCATCAGTGCGATGCATGCGGAGGGCACCGATCTACGACCCGCTCGGAACACCGATCTGGTCAGCCTCGTTCAGTCCCAGTCGCGTCACAACACCGAACTGACTCACCAGGTGACGGACTTGCGGCAACAGGTCGATGGGCTGGCCGCCCGCGGCGACCAGGAGTCCGACCTGACTCCAGAGCTTTCCCGCCAGTCTCGCCGGGTTGGTCTGACACCGGTCTCTGGGCCGGCGGTTACGGTGACACTCGACGATGCTCCATCCAGCGTGGCGGCGAACGGTATCGACCCCGATCTTCTCGTCGTTCACCAACAAGACATTCAGGCCGTCGTCAACGCGCTCTGGAGCGGAGGGGCCGAAGCAATGACGATTCAGGACCAGCGGGTGATCTCGACGACCGCGGTGAAATGCGTCGGCAACACGGTGGTGCTGCACGGCATCCCCTACAGCCCTCCGTACGAGATCACGGCGATCGGCGACCAGGCACGGCTGCGCGCCGCGCTCTCCGAATCTGAGCCGATCCAGATCTATCAGCAATACGTGGAGTCCTACGGCCTGGTCCTTCGCGAAAAGTCCAAGCCGAAGGTCACCCTTCCGGGACATAAAGGCTCGCTCGACCTTACGCATGCCGACCGGTACACCGGTTTCAGCGAGCCCACCGACAGCGGTACACAGTAGGCGGAGAATGACCACGTGCCTGCCGTGAAGATCCTTGTCATCGACAACTACGACTCGTTTGTCTACAACCTGGTGCAGTACCTGGCGCAGATCGGGGCCGAGGTCGATGTCTGGCGCAACGACGACCCGCGCTTCGACGATCCGGACTTTGCGGACGGATTCGACGGAATTCTGCTCTCGCCGGGTCCGGGAACCCCTGAAGAGGCAGGGGTGTGTGTCGAGGTTGTTCGAACTCAGGCGGGCCGGCTGCCGATCTTCGGGGTCTGCCTCGGGCTACAAGCCATTGGCGTGGCGTACGGCGGCGTAGTGGATCGAGCTCCTGAGCTGCTACACGGCAAGACCTCCCTCATCCAGCATCACGGAGCTGGCGTGCTCGCCGGCCTGCCGTCACCGTTCACCGCGACCCGCTACCACTCGCTAGCCATCGAGCCAGAGACACTGCCCGTAGAGCTGGAAGTGACGGCAACGACACGCAGCGGAGTGATCATGGCCGTGCGGCATCGTGGGCTGCCGGTCGAAGCCGTGCAATTTCATCCGGAATCTGTGCTGACTGAATGGGGCTATCAAATGCTTGCCAACTGGCTCGCGATTTGCGGTGATGCGGAGGCTCCCGCGCGGGCTGTCGGCATGGCCCCGCTAATGTCAGCACGCTGACCGTCAACAACCGCCCAGTCGGAGGAGAGAGGAGATCGACCATGCCCTACGTCTCTGTCGGAACAGAGAACAGCGCCCCCATCCAGCTCTATTACGAGGACCACGGTTCCGGGCAGCCCGTGGTGCTGATTCACGGGTACCCCTTGGACGGCTCCTCCTGGGAGAAGCAGACTGCGGTACTGCTGGATGCTGGCAAGCGGGTGATCACCTACGATCGACGTGGCTTTGGCAAGTCAGATCGGCCGACCAGCGGCCACGACTGCGACACCTATGCGGCTGATCTCAGCGCTCTGCTTTCGGCGTTGGATCTTCAGGATGCTGTTCTGGTCGGTTTCTCCATGGGCACTGGTGAGGTGGCCCGCTACATCAGCCGATATGGGTCACACCGGGTGGCGAAGGCAGTGTTCATTGGCGCAATCTTGCCCTTCATGCTGCAGACCGACGAGAACCCGTCAGGATTCCCACAAGAGGCCGTCGATGGCATGCTCGACACCATCAAGGCTGACCGCTATGCCTTCTTCACCGGCTTCTTACAGAACTTCTACAAGACCGATGAGAACCTCGGCACTCGGATCAGCGAGGAGGCGCTGCGAAACAGTTGGCAGCAAGCTGCGAACATGTCGCCGTACACGTCCGTCTGGGCTGTGTCGACCTGGTTCACCGATTGGCGCGAAGACATAGACAAGATCGACGTACCGGCGTTGATCGTGCATGGTACCGGCGACGAAAATGTGCCGATTGACCTGACCAGCCGCGTGTTGGCCAAGATGTTGCCGAGCGCAACGTACGTCGAGATCCAGGGCGCTCCGCATGGCATGCTGTGGACGCACGGTGAGGAGATCAACAAGGCTTTGCTGGACTTCTTGACGTAATGCTGGTCCACGGGCCGCAGGATCGATGTGACGACCTAGCGCACGCCGCTGGGCCGGAACTGCACACTGATCCGCGGACCTACCGACCGCGTGGTCTTCGGGACGGCATGTTCCCAGGTGCGCTGGCACGAACCGCCCATCACAATGAGATCGCCGTGACCTAACTGGTGGCGAATGGTCGCTCCGCCGCCTCGTGGTCGCAGCAGAAACTGCCGCGGTGAGCCCAGCGAGATGATCGCCACCATGGTGTCTTCGTTCTTGCCGCGGCCGATGGTGTCTCCGTGCCAGGCGACCGAGTCGCGGCCGTCGCGATACAGGCACAAGCCAGCGGTCGTGAAAGGCTCGCCGAGCTCCATCTCATAGTGGGCATTGAGGGCCTCGCGGGCCGTGACCAGATCAGGGTGTGGAAGTGGATCGTCCTCACCGTAGAAGCTGAGCAGTCGCGGCACGTCGACAACCCGCTCGTACATCTGTCGCCGCTCGGCCTGCCACGGCACTTGCTCGAGGAGATCTTCGAAGAGACTGCTGGCACCGCCCAGCCAGCTGGGTACCAGGTCGACCCAGGCGCCGCGGCCGAGAGGTTGGCGAGTGATCATCCCGCCGAGCGGGCCGAGAGCGAGGTGGGCAGTAACTCCTGGATCGAAGAGAGACGTCTGAACAACGTTGGACACACGCCTACTTTAGCACAGTATTCGATTACTCATTCGAATTTGTGCCAGGAGTCGCCTGGTTCCCCCTCCTCGACGTCGGTGTTTCCGTCGGCGTGGACGAGGGCTCAGTTGTCGTTGGCTCTTCGGTCGGTGATTTAGTGGTTGGCGGCGGCTCAGGTGGCGTCGGCGAGGTGGCAAGCGTGAGTCGGATCGTGGTGTCGCGGTCAACTGTGGCGCCGGCGTTCGGGCTCTGCGCGATGACGGTGCCGGCCGGTTGCGAGCTCTCCCGTTCAGAGAACACGGGCTCGCCGAAGCCCGCATTCCTGGCCGCCCGGATCGCCGCGGCGCGACTCAGGCCGTCAAAGTCGGGCACCTCCGACTTGCCGGTGGCATACCTGATGGTGATCTTGGTGTCCAGCGGGACGGTCTCACCTTCCTTGGGCGAGATGCTGAGCACCTCCCCTGGCTGGGTATCGGAATCCTCGCTCTTGGCCGCCTTCGAGTCGACGTTAGTGAACTTCAGATCCTCCAGGGCGCTCTCGACGTCCTTCACATCGTCTCCGACTAAGCCATCCGGAATGGTGCCGGTCTTGGGTCCTTCGTTCAAGGTGACGGTGACCACGCTGTTCACCGGGACGACGGTGTTGGCGGCTGGATCTTGGGCCGTAATCGTGCCCTTGGTCTCTTCGTCGCCGTTCTCCGTCTTGACCTCGACCTGGAGATTCCGCGCTGTGAGCTGGTCCCTTGCCTGCTGTTCGGTGTAGGTGGTGACGTCCGGCACCTCAACCGTCTCCACCGTGGCTGGGCTCAGCATTCGATAGAGCGCCCAGCCGCCGAGCCCCAAGGCCAGCACGATCAGCGTACCGATGAGGATGGCGAGGCCGACGCGGCTCTTCTGCGGTTCCTCTTCCTCGTACTGCTCCTCCGGGGTCTCCGGCGGGATGACGGTCGGTGGCCCAGCCACATGGGTGGGAGTGTCGTAGGCGCTGGCTGCCATCGCTCCGGCTGCCATGGGCACTACAGCAGTTGTCTGGGCGGCGGTCTGTTGACCCACGAGCAACCGGGCGATGTCGTCCTTCATCTCTTTGGCGGACTGGTAGCGGTCGGCCGGGTCCTTGGCAAGCGCCTTGAGAACGACGGCATCGATTTCAGGAGTGAGCTCAGGATCCAGTTGGCTCGGCGGCTGGGGGGTCTCGCGTACATGCTGGTAGGCGACGCTAACCGGGGAATCGCCGATGAACGGCGGCCGACCGACGAGTAGCTCGTAGAGCACACAACCCGCTGAATAGAGGTCGCTGCGTGCGTCCACCGTCTCGCCGCGGGCCTGCTCCGGCGATAGATATTGAGCTGTCCCAATGACCGCCGCGGTCTGGGTCATGGTGGCACTTGTGTCCGCGACCGCGCGAGCGATGCCGAAGTCCATCACCTTGACGCCACCGTTAGGCGTGAGCATCACATTGGCCGGCTTAATGTCGCGGTGCACAATGCCGGCCTTGTGGCTGTAGCTCAAGGCGTCGAGGATGCCCTGGGTCAATTCCAACGCCCGCTCGGGCAGGATCTTGCGGCCCTCGCGGAGCACATCACGCAAGGTCGCACCCTCGACCAGCTCCATCACGATGTAGGGAATCGCAACGCCGGTCAGCGGATCGATCTCCTCGCCCGTGTCGTAGACCGCGACGATTGTGGGATGGTTCAGGCCGGCTGCTGATTGGGCCTCCCGGCGAAACCGGGCCTGAAATGTCGGATCTGTGGCGAGGTCAGTACGCAGCTGCTTGACCGCAACGGACCGCCCGAGCCGCTGGTCGACAGCACTACGGACTTCCGCCATGCCGCCACGCCCGAGCAGCTCGCCCAGCTCGTATCGGCCCCCGACCGTCGTTGGGCTGCTAGTCATCCCCATGTTCCTCCCTCAACCCCGGCTGCCATTCTCGGCCATACCACCCCGGAGCGTGAAATGGGCCACTCCATATGGACTCTTGAGAGCGAATACAGGCGGGCTCGTAACGGGTTCGTTTTCCATCACAGCCGTCGAAACGTGCCGTCCGAGCAGGCTCAAGGGGTGCGTTTCCCATCACAGCCGCGAAAACGTCCTCTCGAGCGGGCGAAGGGTGCTGGCGGCGATGCGACTCAACAGCCGCGGCTGCGATCGGGTTTGTCATAGTGCCGCTGTGTTGGATGGGCACTCTGACAAGCGCTCGCTGAATCCGACTCCTTCGTCGCTTGCGGCGAGACGACTTTGCG
>JAICEV010000182.1 GCA_025923975.1 Propionibacteriaceae bacterium | reverse complement strand
CCTGGGACCAGCCTCGCCGCCAGGACCGAGTACGCCACAGCGATCGTGACGTGTTGTGCGGTCAATGCGGAATACATCGCTGCCACTGTGCCAGCGCAGCAGCGGGCGCCGGTGCATGTACTGCATCATGGCCTGGAGCTCGACCGCTTCGTTCCTTCCCCGTCACCAGCTCGGTCAACCCCGCCGGTGCTGCTATCCGTTGGGCGGTTGGTGGCAAAGAAGGGCTTCGACGTCATGTTTGAGGCGCTCGCCCAGCTTAAGAGGGACGGGATTTTGTTCGAGCTAAGGCTGTACGGCGACGGGCCGCTCCGAGCCGAACTGGCGGCACAATGCGCCGAGCTGGGCATCGAGGAGAACGTGCGGATGCTCGGCGAATGCAGTCAAGAGCAGGTCCGCGACGCGCTGGCCGAGGCTGACGTCTTCGTGTTGACGCCACGGGTGACCCCAGACGGGGATCGAGACGGAATTCCCAATGTGCTCGTGGAGGCACTGGCCTGCGGTCTGCCCGTCGTTACGACGTCGGCCGGTGGGGTCACCGAGCTGGTGCGGCACGGCATCAACGGGCTCGTGTCCCGCCCGGGTGACGTCGCAGGGATCGCCAGCCATATTCGCGAGCTGCTGAACAACCCGAGTTTGGGACAGGACCTGGCGACGGCGGCCCGCCGCACCGTGGAGGCGGATTACGACGTCAATACCGCGGCCGCCGCGCTCGAGCGGCTGTTCCGCCAGGCCGCAGTCCAGTCCGGCGTGGCACCGGTGGATGCGACGTGACAGAGCTCGAGCGGATGACCGACGCCCTCCGGCCCGGACCTATGGGCACTCGCCTGGACCGTGTCCTCGGGGGACCCGAGGCTGCGTGCTTCGTGCTGGACGCAAAGTACGAGCCTGGTGGCAAGGGGATCGTGCTGTACCGGCTCGGCGATCGGCTGGTGCGCGGGGATCTGGTGATCGGCGACGACCCGCCAGTGCACCAAATGCCGCGACACGTGGCTCCCGGGCTCCAGGTGTCGGTGTTTCCGAACGACGCCGATCTGCCCTCACTGCCGACAGTGTTGGACGCTGGTCAGCTCGGATCGATGCTCGGGGCTGGACGCCGCCCGAGCATCGAGCTACTGCGCTATCGGCCTGCAAAGCGCGCAACGGTGCGGATCACCTCGGTCCGGATGGCGTCGCCTCTGGTCGCCAAGGTGTATCACGACGTCACCAAGGCGGACGCGGTCGCTCGAGAGTCCACCGGCGCCCCGCCGATGGGCCGCAAGCTGACATTGGCGCCCACGGTCGCGTTCGTCCCGGAATGGGCCATGGTCGTCCAGCAGGCGATGACGGGGCAGGCGTTGTCCGACCTGATTGGGCTGCACCGCGGTTCGCAAGCCGCCATGGCTGGAGCTCGCCGGGCCGCGATGGCGTTGGCCGAGTTGCACGACGGGCCCCTGGCGTCGACCCGAGAGCGCTCGGTGGGCAAGGAGCTTCGCCGCTTCGCCTTACGCGCCGAGCGGATTGCATCAGTCGATCCGGTGACCGGGGAAGCCCTTGGCAGCTTGGCCTGGCGCCTGCTCGAGCTCGAGCCGGAGATCAGCGACGGACCGGTCGGCATCGTCCACGGGGACTGCAAACCCAGTCAGCTCCTTTTGCAACCCGACGGCCGGATCGCGCTGTTGGATCTCGATCATTGCGGCATTAGCGACCAAGTTGGAGACGCCGGGACGTTCGTCGCCTCGCTGCACCAGCTCGCCGTTCGCCATCGTCTCAGCGTTCGGCACCAGAAGGCCGGCGCAGCTCGTCTTGCTCAGCTTGCCGCGCTGGAATTAGCCTTTGTCCAGACCTATATGGAGCGGCGGGCCGTCGCCGTAACGCAGTCCATGATCTGCTGGCATACCGCGATTGCCCTAGAACGCAAGGCGTTGCGGGCCTTCGCGCGAGCCCCGCGGTCACCGCTCCCCCAAGCCCTGGCCGGTGAGGGGCAGCAATATCTCGACGCGCTTGTGGGAGCCGCCCGATGACGATGAGCTGGACACGCTCCTCGCACGCCAGCGAGTGGGCCACCCGTTCAGAGGCCCCAACGGCATCCGGCACTTGGTCCTGGGAGCTTCCCGCGGACTCGGCAACCTCATCGCAGCACAAAGACGGCGACTTCCGCCGCATGCTGCGACTGTTCGGTCGATTCATGGGCAGCCGGAAGGTCTACGTCGCAGCTCTCATCCTGCTGATCATCGAAGCCGCGACTGCGGTCATCGAGCCCTACCCGATCGCCTACGTCATCGACTTCCTACAAGGCGCTCGACCGAGCCTGCGCGATATCGGCTGGCCGTCCTTGTTCGCCTCCGAACGGACAGAAACCCTCATCCTGTTGACGATCGCCATCATCGGGATCGCCGCCATAAACAGCGCCGCCGACTCACTGACCGAGGTCTGCATGGCCCGCGGCGGCCGGTCGCTCGGCTATCACATGCGAGTCGCGATGTACTCGCACCTGCAGCGCCTGTCGCTGGCGTACCACGACCAGAAGCGCACCGGCGACGTCCTCACCCGGGTGACCGGCGACGTACTCGTCGTCGAGGACTTCGTCGTTAAATCGGCGAGCAACATCGTCGGGAGCTTCCTCGTGTTGTTCGGGAGCTTTGCTTTTCTTCTCTACCAGTCATGGCTCGTTGCGCTGGTAGCCCTTGTTGTCATCCCACTCTTGGCCGTCATCTCCAACTTTTTCTCGCGCCGGATCAAGACGGCTTCGAAGACGCAACGGACGCGCGAGGGGGAGCTGGCCTCCACAACGCAGGAGATGTTGTCGTCAATCCGGTTGGTGCAAAGCTACGGTCGGGGCAACGTCGACCTGGAACGCTTCTCAGATCAAACTGGAAAGAGCATGACGGCGTCGCTGTGGGCGGCGAACATCCAGGCGCAATTCAGCTTCGTGATTGCCATCGTCGAAGCGGCAGCCATCGCTGGCGTCATCTGGCTCGGCGTGTGGCTGGTGGATCGTGACGCCATCACGATCGGGACGCTGGTGCTGTTCGTCCTGCTGCTCCAGAACATGTTCAAGCCGGCGCGCAAGATCGTCAGTGAGTGGTACAAGATCGGTAAGGTCTTCGCCAGTATGGAACGGATCGAAGACCTCCTCGATCGCGAGCCCGGCGTACACGATCTGCCCGATGCTGTGGACTCCGATCGGCTGACGGGCAAGGTGAGCTTCGATTCGGTCAGCTTCACCTACCCGGCCGAGCACGAGGACGGCTCCCGAGCCGAAAGCCGTCCACCGGTGCTGCAGAACATCAGCTTCGAGGTGGCCCCCGCCGAGGTGGTTGCCCTAGTCGGCCACAGCGGCGCCGGCAAGAGCACAATCGCTCAACTGGTACCCAGGCTGTACGACCCCGACGAGGGAGCCGTCCTCGTTGATGGTGTCGACGTCCGCCGGCTGACCCTCGGCTCGCTGCGCAGCCAGGTGAGTCTGGTGCTGCAGGAGACCTTGCTGTTGAGCGGCACCGTCGCGGAGAACATCGGCTACGGCATCGACGACGCGACACCGGAGCGCATCGAGCGGGCCGCCCGGCTGGCCAACGCCCACGACTTCATCAGCGCGTTGCCCATGGGATACGACACCGAGCTCGGCGAACGAGGCGCCACGTTGTCCGGTGGGCAGCGCCAGCGGCTGGCCATCGCACGAGCGTTCATCCGGGAGACGCCCATTTTGATCTTGGACGAGCCGACAACCGGGCTCGACTCGGATTCGGCCCGTCTCGTTGTGAGTGCGTTGCGCGAACTCATGCGCGGCAGGTCGACGATCATCATGTCGCACGACGCCAGCCTGATCCGGTGTGCCGACCGCATCCTGGTCGTCTCGTCCGGCCGCATCGTCGAGTCTGGCCGACATGACGACCTCATCTTGACCGGTCGGTACTACGCCGAGCTGTACGGCGGGCAGGTCGGAGATCCCAATGGGTCAATCCCGACGTGGAAATGACCGTACAGGCCGATCGGAGACGATCCATCGCCGTTCCGGAGCACCTGCGGGTACGCCTGCCAGGGCTCGAGGCGGCGTTGGACGTCGACACCGTAGCCGCCGTCATCGAGCGTGAGCTGCTCGGCGGCGGGGCTGACACGGTGATCGTCGGCCTGAGTGTGGGCACGATCTGGGTGGGCGAGGACACCTGCAGCTTGCGGTATCGGGTCCGACTAAGGTCGCCGGCGACCGGCATCGACAGCGAGCAGGTCGTGCTGGGTCAGGTTTCCAGCAGCGGATTGGCCCTTCGCCTGTTCCCGCACGACCCCGCCCTGTCGACACTTCCTCAAGCTCTGGATCGAGCAACCGTGCGCCAGACGTTGGCCGCGGTTGGACTCGACCCCCGGAACGCTCAGGTCACCGTTGTGCACCATCCTCGGCGGGGAGCCTGCGTTCTGCGTTACGACGTAGACGGCAGCCGGCTGTTCGCCAAGGTCTACGGCGACGACGCCACCGGCAGCTCGGTTGCAGCGGTCCAAAGCAGACTTCAGAATCTATCCGGGTCCGTACGCTTCCCCACCGTGCTCGCCTACGATCCAAACCTGCGATTGCTCCTGATGGATGCAGTTCCGGGCATCCACCTGACTCAGCCGGCCGGCGTGGGTGCGGCCGGACACGCCCTCGCGCACCTGCATGGACAGCACGTGGCCGGGGCGCCTACCCGCACGCTTTCCGATGACCTAGCCGATCTCGATCGGGCGCTTGCGGTGATCGGCCGGTTTCGCTCTGATGTTGCCGATCTCATTCGGGGGGGCATCTCAGAGGCGGATGCCGACGCCAGTGACGCCCCGGCCGGCGTGCTGACTCACGGTGACTACACACCATCGCAGCTGCTCTGGGACGGCACAGTCGTCGGAGTGGTCGACCTCGATGACATGTGCGTTGCAGACCCCGCTCGCGATCTGGGACGGTTCATCGCCGCGTTTGCGCTACGCGCATCGCGTCAGATCGGAATGTCGTATGCATCAGTTCAGGTGTCTGAGCTGACCGCCTCCTTAGTGGAGGCCTATCTCGAGGCTCGCCCACCGGGCCAGCCTGACCACACGTTACCGCGGCGGGTGGCGGCTTATCGCGCTCTGAGCCTGGCCCGCAGCGCAGCCCGATCCTGCCGCCAGCTCAAGGAGGACCGGTTGGCAGCAGCCCTGACCCTCCTGCCCGTGGAAGCCGACCAAGCGACTTCTGCTGCCCCTAGGTTGAGGAGACCGACATGACCGCCACCGTTGGATCGGAAACGATCGAGCTCCAGGCGTCCCTCGATGCCTTCGCCAGACTTCCTGAATGGCTAGCCTCAGCGATGCAGCCAGAGGTTGTGGCCGGATCGCTGCGACGCCATGTCCCAGCTCTGGCGGCCGATGAATTGCAGCTCCTGGCCTGCGTTCCGCAGCGCTTGCGCGCCAAGGCGGATCAGTGGCTGGCGCGGTATCAAGTGACCGCCGGTCCGCTCAATGATGAGCCGCGCGACATCGTGCTGGTCGGCAATCTGTATGCGCCCTCGGCAGACGTCCCGGACGACGTGGACCTAGCGGCAGCATCCGGCGACTTGGGGGTGGATGACTGGACGTGCTGGCTGCCGGACCTGCGACTCCAGTTGCATCGCGAGACGGCCGACAACGCCCTTCCGGCCCTTCCGGCGCTCGTCGATCCAGACACCGCGGCCCGCGTGCTTACCGATGTATTGCGTGATGCCGGCTATGGGGCGGTGTCGATCGTCGACTGCCGACCCGATGTCGTGCGATACAAGCCGGGTAGCCGGTGCACGGTTGTTGTCCGACTGACGTACGACGACTCGGCGACGAGCCGACAGCCGCCCCCGCTCGTGGTGATGAAGACGCACCAGGGCGACAAGGGACGCACCGCGTGGGAGGCCATGACCGCCCTGTGGGTGCAGCCGGTCGCCCACGAGGGAGTTGTGTCTCTTGCTGAACCGCTGGCCTACTTCGCCGAGGAGCGGATTCTGGTTCAAGGCCCGCTCGCCGAAGACCGTACACTCAAGGTGCTGGCCAGAGATGCCATCGCCGACGGCCGCCGCCCTGCCCTTGATCTGCTGCGGGCCGCGCTGGCCAAGACAGCACGAGCTCTCGCCGCGCTCCACCACTCCGGCGCGACGTATGGCAG
Organism: Propionibacteriaceae bacterium; assembly: GCA_025923975.1. GTDB lineage: Bacteria > Actinomycetota > Actinomycetes > Propionibacteriales > Propionibacteriaceae > Microlunatus. The sequence goes on along the minus strand of JAICEV010000182.1, from coordinate 933 downwards.
CACTGCAACCTTTGCCGCAGAACTTGCCGAGGTACAGGACGTGATCGATCGCTTAGCGATCACCTTGCCAGAGCTTGCAGGTGCGGCACGTCCGCTGCTTTCCCGGTTGACCGGCCTGGCCGAGCAGTTTCCGGCCGAGGATGTCGTCCCCGCTCACCATGATTTCCGGCCCGCCCAAGTCCTGCTGTCTGGCGGCGGCGTAGGTTTCATCGACTTCGACGGTGCGGCAATGGCTGAGCCTGCACTCGACCTCGGCCGCTTCCGGGCCAAGCTACGCGACATCGGCATCACCGTTCTGGCCACAGCCGGAAAGGCCCATGAGCCGGACCTTGCCGAACACCTGGCGCTGATGGACGACCTGTGCGAACACTTCACGGATGCCTACCGACAGCACTCGCCGGTCTCGATGGAGCGCGTGCAGTTGTGGGAGACCATCGACTTGGTGACCGCCATGCTGCACGCCTGGACGAAGGTCCGGCTGCTGCGAGTTGAGCCTCGCATGATCGTTCTCCGTCATGCGGTCGATGCGCTGGGCGCGCTGCGCTAGTGAGCTGTCGTCGCGGCTAGCCCCATGTGATAGCCGTCATTCCCCGATCAAATCGGCGATCGGCCGCGATCAAGACGACTGTCAAGCGTGATGGCGGCATCGATCAGGGCCAGGTGAGTAAAGGCCTGAGGGAAGTTGCCGATCTGTTCGCCGGTAAGCGCAATTTCCTCGGAGAAAAGCCCGACGTGGTTGGCATAGGTCAGCATCTTCTCGAACGTGTTGCGTGCCTTGTCGAGCTGGCCTGCTCGGGCGAGCGAGTCCACATACATGAAGGTGCACAAGGAGAAAGTCCCCTCCGAGCCGCGCAGCCCATCAGGGGAGGCCTCGGGATCGTAGCGATACACCAGGCTGTCAGTGACGAGCTCGTGATCCATCGCATCCAGAGT
>JAICEV010000181.1 GCA_025923975.1 Propionibacteriaceae bacterium | reverse complement strand
GCGGCCGGGGTTCTTCCCAAAGCTGCGTACAGCGAAGCTGCGCCTGCCGTCGTGCGCATCCTGGCGCTCGCGATCCTGTCGTTGACACAAGCTGAGTTGGGGCATCACGACCACAGTCACAAGTCGGCAGCAGATGCTATGGAGGTCGTCGAGGCTCGAAGCCTGCATGCACTTCCCTCCGTCTCCTTTGCATTTACCGCGCTCGGGCAAAGCCAAGCCGCCTCCGGGGACCTGGAGCAAGCTATGGCGACGTTGGATCACGGGCTGAATCTGCGTAGGAAGGTTCCTGGGCTCAGCCCATGGCCGACAATTCACCACCTACTCGTTATGGGACGGGTGGCAATCATGGCAAATGATCTGTCGTTAGCCCGGCGGCTCTTGGACGAGGTTTCCCCCATGATCAGGCAGTACCAGCAGGGCATGACCCACATGATCACCCGGCTGGAAGCGACTCAGAAGAGCCTGCGCGAAAGCCGGCGCCCGTCCTCTAACAATGAGCATCTCACCGCACGCGAGATCGACATTCTGCGGCGACTGAACGGGCCACAAAGTCTGAGTCAGATTGCCTCCGAGCTTTATGTCTCCCCCAACACGGTCAAGACGCACACCAGCGCGCTCTATCGCAAGCTGGGGGCCCGTTCCCGATCCGAAGCGGTGAAAATCGGCCGCGAGCGCCTGCTGATCTAACGTCTGAAATCACCCGGGTGAGATCGTCCAACGGGTGAGGACAAGTCGGCCTGCGTTCGGGCCGAATAGTGGCAAGCAACCGCTCCTACCAGGCGAAGGGGATGCCAGCATCCAGATGTCCATACTTATTGACACCAGCATCCTTCCCTCTCGGACAAGCGTTCCTCACGTGCCGTTATGGGCCGTACCGCGTACCCGGCTTGGCAATCGCCTCGACGCCGGTACGACCGGGCCGCTGACCGTGATCAGCGCGCCAGCGGGTGCGGGCAAGACCATAGGAGTTGCTTCGTGGGCACGGAATCTCCACCCGTCAGTGGGAGTGATCTGGGTGAGGCTGCGTAAGGGATCAACGGACGGCTTGCCGCTTGATCAGATCTCGGCTGAGCTTGACAAGCTGGGCGAGGTGGTCGTGGTATGTGACGATTTTCCTGCCGAGCCCTCGGCCTCCCTGGTACAAGATCTTGAGGTGCTTTTCTCTCGGGCCGATCGCCAGTTGAGCATCGTCTTGATCTGTTCTGCGCCACCTGTCGTTCCCCTCCATCGTCAAGTGGGGCCGGCACACCTGACGACGATCAACTTTGATGATCTTGCAATGGATCAAGACGAGATAAGGCTCGTTCTTGATCAACATGGCGTTACGGCGAGTGAGGCGACGATCCGAGCGGTTCTCGAACACACCGCGGGATGGGCCGCCGGCGTAAGCCTGGCAGCGACCGCACTCGCTCAGCTATCGCGTAGCACGCCGTGGGCCGTTGAATGCGCCGATCGCAAGGCGGCGCGTTGGCATACCGACAGTGAATCGGGTCGACCTGCGACCTTCTTTTCGTCGATGCCAGAGCCCGACACTGCCCCTCTCGATCACTGGCGAGGTGCTGTCACTGCGTACGACGGTATGTACGTCGTCCCCTTGACCAGCCGCGAGACTGATGTGTTGAGGCTGCTGGCGCAGCTTTGTTCCAATGAGGAGATCGCCGCTGATCTCGTTTTGTCACTGAACACCGTCAAGACGCACATGCGATCACTGTTTCAAAAGCTTTCGGTCAGCCGCCGGGCCGACGCCGTACGCCGGGGCCGGGCGCTCGGCCTCTGCTAGTCGGGATCATCTAGTACCCGAAGCCCAGCTGCCTCCCTCAGGCCAGAGCTGACGCCTTGAGTCGGTCGAACTCGGCCTGCGTAATTGTCCCTTCATCGAGCAGGTTCTTGGCGGTGACTATCTGCTCCGCCGGGTTGCTTCGCCCGGCTACCTCCTGAATGTAGGAGTCCGTAGCCGCTTGAGCTTTCTGAAGTTCGCCTGCCTGCCGTTCGGCCATTCCCCTGCCTCTGACGATGAGGTAGATCAACGCAGTAAGGAAGGGCACGAAGATCAGCGCAATAATCCAAAGGGCTTTCCACCATCCGCTGAGCTCTCTGTCACGGAAGAGGTCGCCGATAATCCGGAACAAGATCATTAAGTAACAGACGATGAAGAAACTCCAGACCAGCAGCCAAAAGAAGTCCCCGAAATCCATGTCCTGTGTCTCCTGCCTCGCCATGTGATTCATTGGTGGCTATCTCAGCGGTACTGAGAAGCGGCATAAGCGTTGCACGCTCGGTAGCCGACTCTGCTCACCCATAGCGGGTGAAGTCTGCAGATGATCACCCAGGAAGCCAAGTGGCCACGTAGATAACCAATGCGCTGTCGTGGCTGACAGCCGTCCCCTGCGGGCGTCGGACGACCTGCCAACTGCACTGTCGGCCATGGCCCATGGGTCCGGTACAGCCTAGTGGGAGGTTTATTACGGGCCGCAGTGCTTTCGAACGCCCTGGCGGGGGTAAGGAGTGGTCATGCGCATGGCGATCGTTTCAACTTATCGGCCGCGGCCGTGCGGCATTGCAGTGTTCTCCTCGGATCTGCGCGCCGCGCTGTTAGAGGCCGATTCATCTTTGTCAGTCGAGATCGTCTCCATAGTGCGAGACGATCCCTTCTCACATCCGCCGGAAGTCGTCACGACCATCCGGCAGGATGTCGCAGCCGACTACGCCGCAGCGGCCTCGGAATTGAACCGGGATGTTGACGTCGTCCTCGTTGAGCACGAGTACGGCATCTTCGGCGGCGATTCAGGGAATTACCTTCTCAAGCTCACCAGTGAGCTCAGCGTGCCCATGGTGGTCACACTCCACACGGTGTTGGCGAATCCTGAGCCCGAGCGGGCCGGAGTGCTGCGGGCCGTCTGCGAGCGCGCCGCGTTGCTCATGGTGTTCACCGAGACAGCCCGCCGGATGGTGGTCGAGCAGGGATTGGTTGAGGTCGACCGCGTCCGGGTGGTACCGCACGGAGCCCCCGACGAGCTGACGCAGGCTGCCTGGTCAGACGGTGTTGGCGAGGAACTCACTGGCACGTCGTTGCAACTGGGGCTACCAAGTTTGGCCGGCCGGACGGTGCTGTCAACCTTCGGACTCATCTCAGACTCGAAGGGCCTGGAACTAGCCATCCGTGCGCTGCCAACGATCACTGCAGTCCATCCCGAGGTCCTCTACCTGATTGCCGGCCAGACCCACCCGGACGTGATCACCAAGGAGGGCGAGAGTTACCGGCTCGGGCTGCAGCGCCTCGTACATGATCTTGATCTGGGTGATCATGTCCGGTTCATTGATCGCTTCCTCTCGATCGACGAGCTGGCGATGTTGCTCGGTCGCACCGACATCTACCTGACGCCGTACCGATCGAAAGATCAAAGCGTCTCAGGAGCCCTGACCTTCGCGGTCGCCGCTGGCTGTCCCGTCGTGTCGACCCCCTACTTCTACGCCGAAGATCTACTGTGCTCCGGCGCCGGCGTACTGGTGCCGTTCGGGGACTCCGCAAAACTGGCCGCAGCGGTGCTTGAACTCCTGGACTCGCCCGCCAAGATGAGCGGAGCGCGGGCAGCGGCCCGGCGAGTGGGCGCCGACCTGACGTGGGCAAATGTCGGCAAGGCAACTCTTGAGCTGTTGACCGAGGCCGCACAAGGAGTCCCGTACCCGGGAGCCGTCAAGAGGTCATGATGCGAAGCTCACCGCAGATACAGCCCGCCCATCTGCTTAGCCTCGTCGATGATGTTGGCATCGTCCAGCACGCTTACGGAACCATTCCCAACCGCTCAAGCGGCTATTGCGTCGACGACACGGCGCGGCTGGTGATCACGGTGCTCAATCTCGAGAAAGGCGAGAGCAAACTGGCCTACAACCGCATTCTTTCCTCCGCACTGGCGTTTCTCTTTCACGCCTGGGACGCCGACACGCTCGGCATGCACAACCTGATGGACTACGGGCGCCGCTGGCTGGACCCCCCACACACCGGCGACCATATCGGCCGAACGGCCTGGGCACTCGGCGCGGTGGTAGCCGAGGAGCCCTCACGCGAAGAGGCGGATCCGTGCTTGCGACTCCTTAGCGACATGCAGCCTTGCCTGGAACTGGCAGCCACACCGCGCGAGACGGCGTACACCATCATCGGCCTGACCCGACCACCGATGAGTATTCTCCCGACGCCCCTCCAGAGGCTGCTCGATACCTTGACCGACCGGCTCTGCAAAGCGTACGACGAGCACCGCCGGGAAGGGTGGCTGTGGTTCGAGGACACCCTGACCCACGACAACGGCCGCCTGCCCCAAGCATTGATCGCGGCAGGTGCGCGCCTCGACAACGACAAGATCACGCAGCGAGGGGTCGAGGCTCTCGACTGGTACGCGGATCAGTGCACGGTCAATGGCGACACAATCCGCTTGGTGGGCAACCGCTGGCGCCGGGCCGATGAGCCTGCTCGTAGTTGGGGTGAAGAAGGTGACGAACAACCCATTAACGCGGCCGCTCTCGTAGAGGCGCTGATCGAGGCGTCGGCCTACACCGGTCGTCGTGAGTACGGCCGTCAGGCGGTGCGTACCTTCGAGTGGTTCCTGGGGCGGAACAACCAGGGCCTTCCGGTCTATGACTTCGCCACCGGCGGCTGTCACGACGGTCTCGGGCCCGACGGTTTGAACGCCAATGAAGGTGCTGAGTCGACCTTGGCCTACCTGCAAGCGCTGCTCGCGCTGGAGAGTGCCGGCCTGCAGAGCCGCATTACGCGGCCCTGAATGAAGACCACTGCGAGCGTCTGGAATCGCGCACCGACGCACGGAGGAGGAGCGAGGGGAGGCGTTCTTCCTCTGCGAGTGACGACGACGGCGGCGGATCCACCGCGCGATGCGCGAGCAGTGGGAAAAGTTGCGCTTCTGGGGCCGATTGCCTGGCGGACCCCACCCAAGCACTACGGCCCGTGGGAGCAGGTGACCGGCCTCTTGGCGGATGGGCTGGTACGGCGCGGGGTCGATGTGACGTTGTTCGCGACACTCGATTCGCAGACTGCGGCGACCCTCGACGGAGTGTCTCCGCACGGTTATGAGGAGGACGACAGCCTCGACGGCCGAGTCTGGGAAGGCTTGCATATTGCCCACGCTTTGGCACGGTCGGGAGAGTTCGACCTGGTGCACAATCACCTGGACTGGCTGCCCTTGGCCTTTTCGACGTTCTGCCGGGCGCAGCTTCTGACGACTATTCACGGCTTCTCGGATCGCAGGATTCTGCCGGCCTATCAAGGGGCTGACTCGGCGTACGTCTCGATCTCTAATGCCAACCGCGCGCCTGAGTTGGACTACTGCGCGACTGTCTACCACGGCATCGACCTGAGCCGCTTTGCCTTCTCCTCGGCTGCTGGTGACGATCTGGTCATCCTCGGCCGCATCCATCCCGACAAGGGCACAGCGGAAGCCATCAAGATCGCCAAGCGTGCCGGACGCCGGCTAAAGATCGCGGGCCCGATCCAAGATCAGTTGTACTTCACAGAACAGGTGGCGCCGCACATCGATAGCGAACGTATCTGCTATCTCGGCTCGGTCGGGCCGGCACAGCGGTCGGACCTCCTGGCCTCTGCCGCCGCCCTGTTGCACCCCATTGCCTTCGCCGAACCCTTCGGACTTTCGGTTGTCGAGTCGATGGCTGCGGGCACCCCGGTGATCGCCTACAACCGTGGCTCCATGCCAGAGATCATCGACGAGGGTGTAACCGGGTTCCTGGTGTCCGACGCCCAGTCGGCGGTGGCCGCAGTCGAGTCGGCGATCAAGATCGATCGCAGCAAGGTGCGCCGCGTGGCGGAGCGCCGTTTCAGCGCCGATCGCATGATCGACGATTACCTTGCTGTATATGCCACGCTCCTCCGGTGAGATCAGCGGGGAACTCTTCCAGCGATATCGAGGCAACCCGCTGCTCAGCCCAGAGCGCTGGCCGTACGCGGCCAACGCCGTGATGAACGCTGGAGCCGCTCAGGTCAATGGCAGCACCGTGCTCCTCTGCCGGGTGGAGGACAGACGCGGAATCAGTCACCTCACCGTCGCCCGGTCGCAGAACGGAGTCTCGAACTGGGTGGTCGACGACACTCCGCTGCTGGCGCCCGACCCGGATCTGGCCCATGAGGCTTGGGGCTTGGAGGACCCTCGGCTTACCTGGGTCGAGGATCTTCAGAGCTGGGTGATTGCCTTCACCTCATTCGGGCCCGGCGGCCCCGGGCTTTCCTTGGCCACGACGCAGGACTTCCACTCGGTTCAACGCCTCGGTCTGGCGCGCGCTCCGGAGGATAAGAACGGCGCGCTGCTACCGCGTCCGGTACGCGGCGAGTATGTCCTGCTTCACCGCCCAGTCACCCACCTCACCCGTCGGGCCGACATCTGGCTCTCGCGCTCCAAAGACCTGCACAGCTGGGCACCGCCCGAGCCGGTACTGGCCGCTAGGCCGGGAGGCTGGTGGGACTCCGCACGGATCGGCATTGGGCCGCCACCCATCGAAACGCCCGAGGGCTGGCTCCTGATCTATCACGGCGTACGCCAGACCGTCGCGGGTTCGCTGTATCGCGCCGGCCTGGCGCTGCTTGATCTTGAAGAGCCGACCCACGTACTGCGACGCTGCGCAGAGTGGGTACTCGGTCCACGGGAGGAGTACGAGCTCATGGGAGACGTACCCGGAGTCGTCTTTCCCTGCGGAATGATTCACCGGACAGATTCTGATGAGCTGCGGCTCTATTACGGCGCCGCCGATAGTTGCGTTGCTCTGGCCACCGCGTCCCTCTCTGAGGTCCTCGCCTTCGTCTTGGAACATGGCGAGGAGGATCTGAGCAGACTCCAGCTCTGATCTGGTCACTTTCGCATCACGCATCGAGTGAATCTTGGGAGGCTGAATGAACCGCAAAAATTCGCAGAATCCCCCCGAGCGGAGACTGGATAGCCCGGTCCCCGCGTGAAATGCCGGAACTCACCTCATCTCGGGGGTGATTCTGAGAATTGGTAGCGCCGCTGCTACATGGGGAGTGCTTCGTACACCTCCACGCTGCCGCCGGACTGTAGG
>JAICEV010000180.1 GCA_025923975.1 Propionibacteriaceae bacterium | reverse complement strand
TCTTCCTTGGCCTTGCGATCCTGGTCAGCATCTTAATGCAGGTAAATCGCAGCGTTTTCTTCTAAATTTGCCCGCCAGCGGTAACTTTCCTTGCCTGCAGCCCATCGTGGATGACTTCATTGGCTCGGCTGTGTACCCACACCAAATTGGGTACGGTAGGCCGGTGAGGTCGCGGCCCCACCCCAAGTCCCACCTAGATACCGAGGTGCACGATGACTCTTACGCTCGACGACGTTCGCAACAAGCGGTTCCGGATGGCCCGCAAGTCTGGCTATGAGGTCTTGGAAGTTGATGAGTTCGTCGACGAGGTCGAGGAAAGCTTCGCGCAGCTGCTGGAGGAGAACCAGAACCTGAAGAAGCAGGTCGAGGCTCTCAAGGCTGCTCCGCCAGTCGCTCCTCCAGCGCCTCACACGGTGGCCCAACCTCCGACGGTTCAGCCACCTCCGCCGCGACAGCCTGCTCCAGCGCAAGCTCCGATGTCCGGCACGATCGTGGTGACAACTGGCAAAGAAGCCAGCGCGGCGGTCGTACGCCTCGTCGAGATGTCCACCGAACAGGCGGAGCGCCTGGTCGAGGAGGCCACCGATGACGCCAACCGGATCCGGGAGGAGGCGAACCGGACCGCACACCAGCTCACTACCGATGCTCGTACGCGAGCCGAGCGAGTCGAGTCTGAGGCTCGGGTCAACGCCGAACGGCTCCAGGCTGATGCGCTCGGTCGCGCAGAGAAGCTCGACCGGGAGATTGAGAGTCGCCGTGGCGAGATGTTCGGTGACTTGGAAAGGCAGCGCGACGATCTCACCGCAGCTGTTGCGGCGCTGCGCAACTTCGAGACCGCCTACCGCACGAACCTCGCCACCCACTTGCGTCGTCAGATCGAGACATTGGAGTCCGGCCGAGCAGAGCCGGTCGATATGCCGGATGTGGTACGTGACCTGAAGCCGACTGAGAATGCAAACGGGACTGCTGCCGGCGAACACGGTGGAATCGATCAGCCTCAGCGGGAGGATGCTCCCAGCAACAGCGCGGGCAGATCCTCCAGCAACACCCCGCGCCTCGATGCTCTTCTGGGGGATCAGCGCTGAACTGGTTGCAAATGATCAACGCCACAGGGCCCGCTACGGCGGGCCCTGTGGCGTTATGCCCCAACACGGTTGGAAATTCAGCGAGAAATCAGCGCGGGTCGTTGAAGAAAGTGCTTTTGCGGCCTACTGTCTCTGCGTCACTTAACCTTCCCAGCCGTGTACCAAGAAATGGGGGAACCATGACCACCGCTAGATCCGGTGCTGCAGCTACCCCCGCAGCCGAGAACGGGGGTCGCACCACCACAAATCGGAAGGCCTCAAACAAGGCCGCCCCAACGGTGCATGCGGTACCAGTCGAACATCAGGACAAGCCCGGAAAACCGATGAATCCCAAGTCGTTGCCGGTCCGCCCCGGCGAAGATCCCTGGACTAAGGCCGAGCTCAACGAGGTCAAGCAGGCGCTGACCGAAGACATCGCCCGCTTCGAAAGCCAGATCGAGATCTCCACCGCTGAGCTCGTCGGACTTCTCCGTGACGGCAGCGAGGGCGCAGGACGGGATCCAGCCGACGTGGGTTCTGCCAATTTCGAGCGCGACGCTGAGATGTCGTTGGCCAACAACGCTCGCGAGATGCTGGAGCAGTCCCGCCTCGCGCTGCGGCACATTGAGCTCGGCACCTACGGCAGTTGCGACAACTGCGGGCAGCCCATCGGCAAGGGCCGGCTGCAGGCTTTTCCCCGCGCCACTTTGTGCGTGACGTGCAAGCAACGCGAGGAACGGCGATAAGCCAAATCGCCGACGCTCAGCCAATCGAGCGACGACGATGGCGCCTTCTCGTCGCTGTCGTGGCTGTTGCTGGACTGACGGTTGACATTGTTACGAAGATCATCGCGGTAGCCCACCTGGAGCCGCTTATTCCGATTCGGCTGCTCGGCGGGCTGCTCACATTGCGGCTCATCCGGAACCCCGGCGCAGCCTTCAGCCAGGGCCAGCGCTTCACCTATGTGTTCGCTATCGCCGGGATAGTGGTTTTGGCCTTTGTGGTCATCAAGCTGGTGCCGCGGATTGGTCATCCAGCCTGGGCCGTGGCCATCGGGCTGTTATGCGCTGGTGTTGCAGGAAACCTCACGGACCGGCTGTTCCGTTCACCGGGCGTACTCCGCGGGCACGTGATCGACTTTCTTGAGTTGCCCTATTGGCCGGTCTTCAACGTCGCTGACATGTGCATCACATCAGCTGCCATCTTGATCATATTCCTCTCGATCGTGAAGGGAATTGCCATCACTGGCGAACGTCACGTACGGGCGGGACGTCGTGGCACCGGGGACGACGATGATCATGATCGGAGCCCGATCGCTCGTGGCTGAGCGAAAGGTGATGCTCGTTCCGGATGGATTGAACGGGGAGCGAGTTGACGCTGCCGTGGCGCGCATGCTGGGGCTGTCGCGGAGTCAGGTTGTGGAGTTGATCGGGGCCGGTCGCCTGCTGCTGGACGGTGCCGAGATCAACAAGTCGGATCGAGTCAGCGTTGGGTCGATGCTCGAGGTGGAGCTAGCCGATCAGCCGCGAGTGGCGTCCGTGCGACCGGAGCAGGTGGAAGGCGTTGTCATCGTGTACGACGACGACGACATTGTGGTGATCGACAAGCCTGTGGGCGTGGCGGCCCATCCCAGCCTGGGCTGGAGCGGACCTGATGTGCTCAGCCACCTTGCTGGCGCTGGCTTCCGGATCTCCACCTCTGGAGTACCTGAGCGGCGCGGTATTGTGCAGCGCTTGGACGTCGGGACTTCTGGGTTGATGGTGGTGGCCAAGAGCGAGTATGCGTACACGATCTTGAAGCGAGCGTTCCGGTCCCGCAGTGTCGAGAAGATGTACCACGCGCTGGTACAAGGCCATCCGGATCCGTTTACCGGCACCATCGAGGCTCCTATCGGAAGGCACCCTGGCGCGGACTACAAGATGGCGGTGATGCACGGGGGTCGGCACAGCGTCACCCACTACACCACGCTGGAAGCCTTTGTCGCTGCGACCTTGCTGGAGATCAAATTGGAAACCGGCCGGACGCATCAGATCCGCGTTCACATGGCGGCAATCAAGCATCCCTGCGTCGGCGATCCGATGTATGGGGCGGACCCGGCCCTCGCTGCGAAGCTCGGTCTGGAGCGGCAGTGGCTACACGCGGTCCGCCTCAGGTTTGCACACCCCGCGACAGGTGAGGAGATGCAGTTTGAATCCCCGTATCCGCCTGATCTTCAACATGCATTGGACGTGGTCAGCACGTGGTAAGACCAGTGCCAGAGTCGGTCTCCCGCTGCCCGCGCAACTTCGCTAGGGTCAACTCGTGCGTAGAGCCAAGATTGTGTGCACGCTCGGGCCCGCTTCCTCGACCCCTGAGCGTCTGGCGGAGATGGTCGCCGCAGGAATGGATGTCGCAAGACTCAACATGAGTCATGGCGACTATGCCGATCATGAGCGGAACCTGCGTAGCGTCCGGGACGCAGCGGAAAATGCAGGTCGCCCAGTCGGTGTGCTAGCTGATCTTCAGGGGCCAAAGATTCGGCTCGGGCGGTTCGCAAATGGAAAGGAAAAGCTGCACGTCGGCGCTGCGTTCGCGATCACCACCGAGGACATCGAGGGCACGGTCGAGCGTTGCTCAACGACGTACAAGGGCTTACCCGGGGATGTCCGGCCTGGAGATTCGATCTTGATCGACGATGGCCGGCTAGTCTTGCGCGCGACTGAGGTTACCGACACAGACGTGATCACTGAGGTGATCGTTGGCGGACCGGTCAGCAACAACAAAGGGATCAATCTTCCTGGCGTCGCAGTCAGCGTTCCGGCGATGAGTGAGAAGGACAGCGAGGATCTGCGTTGGGCCCTGCGCAACGGCGTTGACATGGTGGCCCTGTCCTTCGTACGTAGCGCCGAAGACATCAAGTCGGTCCACGAGATCATGGACGCCGAAGGCCGGCGAATCCCAGTGATCGCCAAGCTGGAAAAGCCCCAGGCAGTTGAGAACCTGATCGAAATCATCGACGCCTTCGATGCCTTCATGGTGGCGCGCGGTGATCTTGGTGTGGAACTACCGCTGGAGGAAGTGCCGCTGGTCCAGAAGCGGATCGTCACTGCTGCCCGGCGGTGGGCCAAGCCGGTGATCGTGGCGACTCAGATGCTGGAGTCGATGATCTCCTCGCCGCGTCCGACTCGCGCCGAAGCATCCGACGTTGCGAATGCGATTCTCGATGGCGCCGATGCCGTGATGCTGTCAGGAGAGACGAGCGTCGGCGAGTATCCAGTCCTCACCGTCGAGACCATGGCACGAATCATCGAGAACACCGAGGCCCACGGCATGGACCAAATGCAGGGCATTGAGTGGGATCCGCATACCACCAGCGGCGTGATCACCAAAGCGGCCGAAGAAGTGGCCCAGCGGATCGATGCCAAGTTCTTGGTGACGTTCACGACCTCCGGTGACTCGGCCCGCCGTTTGACCCGGCTTCGCTCGACCATCCCGGTACTGGCGTTCACACCTTCCAAAGAGACGCGTGCGGCACTGACATTGAACTGGGGCGTCGAAACGTTGCTGGTTCCTATGGTCGGCCACACTGACGAGATGATCCGCGAGGTCGACAAGTCCCTAACCGAGAGCGGCCGCATTGCCGAGGGCGACCGTGTGGTCATCGTGGCTGGCTCTCCTCCGGGTGTCGCCGGCCAGACAAACATGATCCGGGTACGCCGCATCGGCGCGCCGCTTTGAACTTGCAGAGCACTCGGATCAGTCGTTTTGGCGCTTGTGATCGCAAATGACCCATTTCCGACCACGATCGAGGCCGTTTAGGTCATTGTGATCAGAAACGACCTGCGTGAGCCTTGGTGAGTGGGCCGATGCAACGGCGCGCCGCTTCAGATCGCACGACGTCTCGCTCCCGGCCAACGCGTACGCCGAGTCACCTCCGCCACAACCCGCCCGCCCCTTCGCAGCCATTATGAGTGGGCCGAAAGGACATAGGCCTTCGCCTCCCTTCCGGCGCGAACTTCAGAAGCGCGCCGACTGGGCCATCCGGCGACGCCAGCAAAACCTAAGATGCCTGAAACCTGACGGTCACAAAGCCCACTTCACCGCATACTGGACCACAATGTTTTGCCGGGCCGTCGCGGACCCCACCAGGCAAGCGGAGTCAGAAAGTGCCGGAGAGGGGAGTCGAACCCCTATGTCCTTTCGGACAGACGGGTTTGAGCCGTCCGCGTATACCATTCCGCCACCCCGGCCCGAGTCATGATCAACACCGGTGCCGCCCAGCGAGGGCCCGGATCATTCTGCCACAGCCGTCATTGCCCCAGTCGATCCGCTAAGCCCTCTTCGTAGCATCCATCTGACTAGAGTGTCCCCGTGACTGGAGAAAACAGCCAGGTCAGTGACGGAACCAAAACGCGCGTCGTGGTCGCGGAGGATGAAGTCCTGATCCGACTGGATCTGGTGGAGATGCTCACCGAGGAGGGCTACGACGTGGTAGGCCAGGCGGGGGATGGAGAAGTGGCAGTCGCGCTGGCCACCGATCTGAGGCCCGACCTGGTAGTGATGGACGTCAAGATGCCCAAGTTGGATGGGATCAGTGCGGCCGAGCGGATCGCCAGTGACCGGATTGCGCCGGTCGTCATGCTCACGGCGTTCAGCCAACGCGAACTTGTCGAGCGGGCGAGCCAGGCAGGTGCCATGGCGTATGTGGTCAAGCCCTTCAGCAAGGCCGATCTCATTCCGGCGATCGAGATTGCACGAGCTCGGTTCGCCGAGATTCAGGCGGTAGAAGCCGAGGTCAGCGACCTCACTGAGCGGCTGGAGTCACGCAAAGTAGTGGAGCGCGCCAAGGGCCTGTTGCAAAGTGGCTTAGGGCTCAGTGAGCCAGAGGCCTTTCGGTGGATCCAGAAGACTGCGATGGATTTGCGCAAGTCGATGCGCGAAGTAGCGGAAGGAGTAATAGAGCACGGCTCAGTTACAAAGAAAAAATAGCGCATTCGCATCTATGTGCTCTCAATCGCGTAACGAACGTGCTACAAGACGCAAAGTTGACGTCAATACACAGCATCGGTCGTAAGTTCGACAATGCTCGCGGGGTTGCGCTCTGCGGAGCCTCGCATTCCGAAACAACCAGGAGGAAATGTGCGCAAGCATAAGCTCGCTCTCGCGGGGGTAACCCTGCTGGCCGCATCGCTCGCGATGTCGGCGTGTGGCACCCGGGCTGAACAGGCTCCGGGCGGCGAGGCCGGAGCCGCCAAGGTCGCCAAGATCGGCGTGATCGCGCCCTTGTCGGGTGACCTGTCCGCTCTGGGCGCCGGCATCAGGAACTCGGTCGATCTGGCCATCAAGCAGGCTAACGAGAAGCAGACCATCCCAGGCTGGACGCTGGAGATCGACGCCCAGGACGACCAGGCCACTCCCGACGTTGGCAAGAACGCCGCTACGAAGCTGGCTGGTGACGATGAGGTGATCGGGGTCGTCGGTACCCTCAACTCCTCGGTATCGCAATCGGTCCAGCCAGTTCTGTCTGGGGCGCAGATCGTTCAGGTGTCGCCGGCTAACACCAACCCCCCCCTTACCAAGGGCGCGGATCTGGCTAACCCGAATCGCCCGTACCCGGGCTACTTCCGCACCTGCACCACCGATTCCGTCCAGGGTCCGTTTGCGGCGAAGTACCTACTCGATCAGGGCACCAAGAAGGTCGCCACAATCCACGATAAGAAGGCGTATGGCCAGGGCCTTGTCGCAGCCTTCACCGAGGCCTTCAAGAGTGGCGGCGGCGAGATCGTCAGCGCGGAAACCATCAACCCCGAGGACAAGGACTACTCGGCGGTGATCAGCAAGACGAAGAGTGCCAATCCCGAGGCGGTTTACTACGGCGGTGAGTATCCCCAGGCAGGTCCACTGAGCCAGCAGGCCAAGTCGGCCGGTCTTAACGTCCCGCTGATGGGTGGCGACGGCATCTATGACCCAGCCTTCATCGAGCTCGGCGGCAAGACCTCAGACGGTGACCTCGCCACCTCCGTCGGCGCCCCGACAGAGTCCCTCCC
>JAICEV010000179.1 GCA_025923975.1 Propionibacteriaceae bacterium | reverse complement strand
TTGCTGCCGTAGGCGGCCGGCCCTGCTTCTTCGGAACCAGCGCGGGTGGAGCGATTGACGTCCACGTGGGACCATTGAAACGCCGGACAAGTACACGATCGTCTTCCATATGAAGGAGCCGTTCGCGGCCTTCGATTACCTGGCTCAGCAGCCCAACACCATGCCAGTCCCCCAGGACAAGGACACCGGCGCCAAATACCGGAACTCGATCGTCTCGACTGGCCCGTACAAATTTGAGGGCCTGCAACCCGGCAAGAGCTTCAACCTGGTGCGCAACGATCAGTGGGATCCTGCGACCGACCCCAATCGCAAGGCGCTCCCGGATCGCATCGAGGTAACCCTCAATGTCAACGCCGATGACATCGACAACCGGGTGCTCAGCGGCGACCTCGATGTTGACGTCGTCGCGACTGGAGTGCAGCCGGCAACACTGAGCCGGGTGCTGCAGGATCCGACTCTGAAAGACAACGCCGACAATCCACTCAGTGCGCGGCTTTGGTACACCTCGATCAACCCGACCGTTGCTCCGCTCGACAACATCGAGTGCCGCAAGGCGATCATGTACGCCATGGACCGCACGTCGTACCAGGCCGCCTACGGTGGCCAGTTTGCTGGAGGTGACTTGGCGACGACCATCCTGCCACCGAACATTCCGGGCTATGAGTCCTACGATCTGTACCCGAACGGACCAGATCACAAGGGTGATCTTGAGGCGGCAAAGAAGTCACTGGAGGCCTGCGGCCAGCCGAATGGCTTCGAAACCAATATCGCCTACCGCGCCGAGCGGCCAAAGGAGAAGGCCACTGCTGAAGCATTCCAGCAGGCGCTGTCTCGAGTCGGGATCAAGCTCACCCTGAAGCCATATCCGCAAGGCGACTACTTTGCCCAATACGCCGGGCTTCCGCCGTACGTGGTGAAGAACAAGCTGGGTCTGGCGCTTAACGGATGGCAGGCTGACTGGCCTGATGGCTTCGGCTTCCTGTCCCAGATCACCGACTCGCGGGTCATTCGCCCGACCGGCGGTTCCTCCAACACGAGCGTGCGCATCCCTGGGGTTGACAAGATGCTCGACGAGGCGCTGACCGAACTCGACGCGGACAAGCGCAACCAGATCTGGGGAGCCATCGATAAGCGGGTCATGGAGGAGGCCGTGATCTACCCAGGCGTGTACTCCAAGGCACTGCTGGTGCGGTCGAAGAATGCCACCAACATCTTCGTCACCGACGCGTTTGGCGAGTACGACTACCTCGGGCTAGGTGCCCAGAAGTAGGGAGCCGAAACCGATCATCTGCGCGCTGAGCCTGTCGAAGGGGCGCGCTTCGACAGGCTCAGCATGCGTGATTATCGAAGCGCTCATGATCATTTGAGGAGGTGATGTGTTCGCCTACATAGTGCGGAGACTGCTCTGGGCAGTTGTCCTGCTGTTCCTGCTCAGCGTCATCACCTTCTCCATCTTTTATCTGGTGCCGCGACTCGTGGGGGCGAGCCCGGAAACACTTGCGACGCGGTACGTAGGGCGGGCGGCCACGCCAGAAACGGTCCACCTGACCGCCGAGCGGCTCGGGTTCCTCGACCCCGTGCCAGTGCAGTACTGGAACTGGGTCAAGGGGATCTTTATCGGTGCCGAGTACGACTACGGCTCCGGTGTGGAGGAATGTCCTGCCCCGTGCCTCGGCTATTCCTTCATCACCCGGCAGGCCGTGTGGCCTGAGTTGCTCGATCGAGCACCCGTCACCATTTCGCTTGTGGTGGGAGCTTCGCTGATCTGGCTGGTCGCTGGTGTAAGCGTCGGGGTGATCTCGGCGCTGCGACGGGGATCGGTGTTCGATCGGGCCGCTATGGGTACCGCGCTGGCGGGGGTGTCGCTGCCGATCTTCTTTACCGGTCTGATCGCATTGGCGTTCTTCAGCTACAAGCTCCGTATCACCGCGCCCGGCGGCCAATTCGTACCGTTCAATGAAAACCCCGCACTGTGGGCGTATTCGCTGCTGCTGCCCTGGATCACCCTCGCATTCCTGTTCTCCGCCCAGTACGCACGGCTGACTCGGGCAGGAATGTTAGAGACCATGGGTGAGGACTACATCCGCACCGCACGGGCCAAGGGCCTTCAGGAGCGGACCGTTATTCTCAAGCACGCGCTTCGGGGGGCCCTCACCCCCGTCCTCACTATCTTCGGTCTCGACGTTGGCCTGCTGCTCGGAGGTGCGGTGCTCACTGAGAAGACGTTCTCTCTCAACGGCCTTGGGAAGTACGGCTATGACGCCATCGTTCAGGGGGACTTGCCGAAGATCCTCGGCGTTACGCTGGTCGCCGGTTTCTTTGTGATCATTGCCAACTTGATCGTTGATCTTCTATATGGCGTCATCGATCCCAGGGTGCGGCTCGAATGACAACCTCTGCATTGCGTGATCTCGTCTCCCGGCATCCCGGCCACGCGGACGAACAGCCGTTCCTGGAAGTTGTTGATCTTCGCGTGCACTTCCCGACCGATGATGGCTTGGTGAAGTCGGTCGACGGACTGAGCTTCGCGCTCGACCGCGGCCGGACCCTCGGCATCGTTGGTGAGTCAGGATCAGGCAAGAGCGTCACCAGCCTGGCGATCATGGGCCTGCACACCAGGCCGGCTTCGGAGCAGACTCGACCAGGCGCCAGGCTGAGTGGAGAAATCTATCTCGACGGAGACGAGCTGCTCGGCAAGACGCCGGAATACGTCCGCAGACTACGCGGGAAGCGGATGGCCATGATCTTTCAGGATCCGCTCTCGGCGATGAACCCCTACTACACGGTGGGTCATCAGATCATCGAGGCGTACCGCATCCACAATCCGGTGAACAAGAAGGTTGCGCGTAAGCACGCCATCGACATGCTCGGCCGGGTAGGGATACCTGAGCCGGGCAGCCGCGTCGACGCGTACCCGCATCAGTTCTCTGGCGGGATGCGGCAGCGGGCCATGATCGCCATGGCGCTGTCGTGCGATCCCGACTTGCTCATTGCCGACGAACCGACGACTGCCCTCGACGTGACTGTCCAGGCGCAAATCCTCGACCTGATCCGCGACCTGCAATCCGAGTTCAATTCTGCTGTCGTGCTGATCACTCACGACCTCGGCGTCGTTGCCGAGCTGGCTGACGATGTGCTGGTGATGTACGCCGGCCGTGCGATGGAGTATGGGGGCGCCGACCAGTTGTTCAACCGGCCCGCTCACCCCTATACCTGGGGCCTGCTCGGATCGATGCCGCGCTTCGACCGGCCAAGGGAAGAGCGGTTGCTCGCGATCAAGGGGACCCCACCCAGCCTCATCAACGTCCCGTCGGGCTGCCCATTCCACCCCCGATGCAGCTATGCAGCACGAAACCATGGTCGGAGTGAAGAAGTGCGCCCGGAACTGGATCCCGTCGAGCCTGGCCACATGGTGGCCTGCCATCTGACCAAGATCGAACGCGAGGCGATCTGGGAGCACGAGATTGCGCCGAAACTGTGAGCGCGCCAGCGCAGCCCGCAGCGGCCGACGCGGAGCAGGATTCGAACCTGATCATTGTCGAGGACCTGATCAAGCACTTCCCGATTCGCGCCGGGCTGCTGCGTCGACAGGTAGGGGCGGTCCAAGCGGTCGATGGAGTGAACTTCGCGGTCAAGAAGCGCGAAACGTTCTCAATCGTTGGTGAGTCAGGGTGTGGCAAGAGCACCACCGCCCGCCTGCTGACTCGCTTGCTCGAGGCGACAGCGGGAAAGGTTACCTTCGAGGGGCGCGACATCACCCATCTGAAGGATGCTCAGTTGCGCCCATTGCGCCGCGATATGCAAATGATCTTCCAAGATCCCTACTCGTCGCTGAATCCACGGCACACCGTTGGCAAGATCGTGGGCGCTCCGTTCCGTATCCAGGGCGTCTCACCGCCGGGCGGAGTCAAGAAGGCGGTGCAGGATCTGCTGGCCGCAGTGGGACTGAATCCTGAGCACTACAACCGCTACCCTCATGAGTTCTCTGGTGGGCAGCGGCAGCGGATCGGCATCGCGCGAACCCTGGCACTGCGCCCGCGACTGATCGTTGCCGATGAGCCGGTGTCGGCACTGGACGTCTCCATCCAGGCACAGGTCCTCAACCTGCTGGAGGATCTGCAGGAAGAATTCGACCTGACGTACGTGATCATCGCGCACGACCTGTCGGTGGTGCGCTATGTCTCGGATCGGGTGGCCGTTATGTATCTCGGCAAGATCGTCGAGTTGGCCGACGCAGAGGCGTTGTATAGCACACCGATGCACCCTTACACAGTGGCGCTGATGTCAGCGGTGCCCGTGCCGGACACCCGACGCCGCCAGCAGCGGGAGCGGATTCTGTTGAGCGGTGATGTGCCCAGCCCGATCAAGCCGCCCCCGGCATGCCGCTTCCACACCCGCTGCTGGAAGGCGCAGGAGATCTGCCGGACTAAGGAGCCGCCGCTGGTTGAGCTGGTGCCGAGGCATCAGGTGGCGTGCCACTTCCCCGAGAACTATCCGCCAAATGAAGCGGCTGATCTGCGCTGAGCGTGTGAATCAAATGTGCCGGCCGCTGTCGCTGCTGACATCTATGGTGCTCCGGCAGGCTCGAACGTGGCGAGCAGAGCCTCCAGTGCCGCCTGGTCGGGCCCGACAAATGGGTTTGTCTGCGGCGCGAGCAGGACGGTCTCGAACAGCTGATCGTCCGGTTGCGGTACCGGCGGCAGGTGGGTGCTGAATACGGCGGAGGCTCCCATGGCACGGATTGGGTCGACTGTGGCGCGGAACCTTGCTGGATCGACCTGGTGCACCCACGGGCTATCGACTGATGCCCACAGAAGTTGAAAGTCGCGAAGTTGGTTGCCAACCGCGCGTACGTCAGCGGATGCCGCCAGCTCAGCCGAGGGCATCGGGGCCCCGAAGCAGTCCGAGCTGAACAACGCCCCCGTCCGATCGTCCAGAAAGCCGGTCGTCGAGGGATTGTCGAACAGCGGCGGGCGAAAGCAGTGCAGCCGACGATCACCGACGTCGAGAGCCTGGCCCGGGTTGAGCAGAAAGACCCGGTCGAGGGGAATCTCCCACTCACAGGTCATGATCCCCAGGCCGAGGAACGTCGTCACCAGGCGAGCTCTCGGCGCAGCTTGGAGAAGCTTCCACAGACCGCCGGTGTGGTCGCGGTCCGGGTGAGTAATCCAAAGCCACCGCACGTCGGCGGGATCAAGCACCTCGGCAAGAACAGACACGAAATCCTTGTCGACCGTGCTGAGGCCGGTGTCGATGACCATGGGTTGCTCGGCATGAAGGACATAGGCGTTGACGGGAAGGAATCCGAGTCCAGGAATTTCGCTGGCGTCGTTGAGGATCGTGACATCGCCGATCCGGTGAATGTGCATGAAGCGCCTCCTTGCGCTTAGAAAGGGACGTGGGTGGCGAGCAGCCCCCAGGGTTGGCCACCGTCGGGACCTCGGCGGCCAGAGAGAACTCGGCAGAAGTCGGCGGCATCCATCACGATCTCCTCACCGCCCGTGCCGAAGCTCCAGCTCCCGCCGGCGGGACCGGTGAGCTTCAGGCGGTAGGACTGGCCGTGGCGGCGAGCCCACTCGGCCACAACATCTGCGACAATGACGCCGTCGTGGTCGGCGGTGAGCACCGGGTCTCGTGTCGTTGCCCGAGCGAGGTCTAGGCGGTGCATCCAGGGGTCGCGAGTGTGGATCACATCGGTGACGTAACCGATGGACCATGTTTCCGGTGCACCGTTGACGACCTCCGCTCCCGGTAGGCGTCTGCGGCGTATAAAGCCGGGAACCCGGGCGCGTCCCTTGGCGCCGCGCGGGGCGACTCTATGCAGCTCCTGCGGCGCGAGGTGCTGGCGCTCCTCGACCTGGAACGCGGTCAGGGCGTCGACTTCCGCCTGGCCGGGCTGTTGCCGGGCCTTGGTCGCGCGCATTTGACGCGCTAGCTCGAAGGGAGTGGAGAAAAGGTTCGTCTGGCCGACGATGTGGGCGACCAGCTGGCGTATGTCCCACTCTGTGCAGTCGGTGGGCCGGGTCCAGTCTTCGGGTCTGAGTGCGTCGACGGCGTCGGTGACTCGCCGGTATTCAGTCTCAGCCAGCCGCATGGCGGTCGGCCGTTCGATCGCAGGCTGGACGACGCTGGCACCTGGCCAAGTCGTAGTGGCGATGATCAAGAGGTGCTCCTTGCGGCGGGGGTCCGACGACGCGGGCCGGGTTGTCGTGTTGCCCGCCGACTTTGCGTCGGCGGGTCGGAGGGTAGGCCAACACCGTCAGCCCACATATCGACGGTGCGGTCCAATAACGCCGCCCAACGCGTGCCACCGGGGTCATTGGCCAGCTGCTGGTTGACCAGGCCGGCAACTATCGCGGTAAAGATGTCGAAGTCGGACGGGTCGGTCAGACCCCTCTTGCGAAAGATTTGTTGTCCCAGCTCGAACACCCGGACCGCCGGTGCGTAGGAGTCTGCACTAGGCACGAAACCGGGAATGGTGCGCTGATTCATGAGCTGGTGCCGCGCAGGGTTGGCGACTGTGAAATCGAAGAACAAGCGCGCCGCGCGCCGGGCTACCGCTCGGGGCGAGTCGGGGATTTTTTCGAGCTCGGCTAGGGCAATCCGTTCGTAGTCGCTCCACGCCTGGCCGAACATCGCGTCGTAGATAGCGCTCTTGGACTCGAAGTGCGAGTACAGCGACGGCGCTCGCATGCCAACTCGCTCGGCAAGATCGCGCAAAGTGAACTCGGCGAGGCCTTTTTCCTGCGCTAGTTCCCAGGCGGCTTCGAGGATTTCCGCCCGTGTTGCCTCACGGCGTTCGGCTATCCTATCTCGCTTAGGAATAACTAACACAATTAGGAGAATGCACTTCTCGCAGCGGTGTTGTCAAGAGATCCGACGGCACCTCTTTCCGGCCGCTGGCAGGCCCCGGTGATGATTGGTCCATGAGCGATCGCAACACGCTGCCAGATGACGTCTCCTTCACCCACCTTGATCAAGATCTCTTCGATGGGGCAGGAGCGACCAAGCGGGATTTGATCGACTACCTCGACGCGGTTCACGACCGCATCCTTCCCGGCCTAACTGACCGGCCCCTGTCTGTGATCCGGATCCGGCCTGG